>JAFEFK010000306.1 GCA_018240625.1 Pseudomonadota bacterium | reverse complement strand
ATCCGCGCGATCACCGATCACGTGTATTTCTATCTCGACCGCAAGTCTCATCTCTGGCCTGAATTCAGCTCGGCCGCGTCGATAGGCATGCACTTCTCGGGAGATTGGCCAGAACTCGACCTGCAGCTTTGGGCTATCCTGGAAGATCGCTGATGAGCAACAAGGACAACCCCTCCAACCCATTTGGCCGCTCTGATCGTACGATCATTCGGCCCAATCCGGGTGGTCGGTTGCCAAGTTCGCCCTTGCCGGAGCCGCCGCAAGGCAATCCGCTTCCGCCTCCACGGCCTGCGTTCACGCCAGTGCCGGGATCTGTCCAGCCACCCTACCCGGCACCTCCGGGGCCTCCACAATCCTACCCGCCTGTCCCCGGCGCTCCGCCGCAGCCTCAATCGCCACAGCAACCGCGCGGCGCGCCACCGGGCTATCCGCAAGCCAGCCCTTACGCGCCGGCGCCATCGACGGGGGCGCCGGAAGACTGGATCTCAAGCACCTCCGGACCGCTGCCGACGCTGGAACTGCCGGCGAGTGCGCCGCTCCGGGTTGATGAACTGGTCGCCCCCCATGCCAATCCGATCATGCGTGCCGCGGGGCCGCTGCTGCAGTTGCTTGGACGGCTCCGCGTCGCGGCGATGCGGGCATCCTTTGCAAGTCTGATGGAGCAAGTCGCCGATGCAGTGAAGTTTTTCGAGACCGACATCCGGTCCGGCGGCATCTCCGATCAGCAGGCGAATACGGCGAAGTATATTCTTTGCGCGACCGCCGACGATATCGTGCAGCACATTCCGACCGAAGAGCGTCACGTCTGGACCCAATACTCGATGCTCAGCCGCTTTTTCGGCGAGCGCGTCGGCGGCGTCCGGTTCTTCGAGATACTGGACCACCTCAAACTCGATCCTACGACCAACTACAATACGCTTGAATTGCAGCACGCCTGCCTCGCGCTTGGTTTTCAAGGCATGCACCGTGCTTCCGCGGGGGGCCCGGCAGCGCTGCAGGTCATCCAGCGCAACCTTTATGAAATGCTGCGCCGGGTGCATCCGAAGGAAGTGCGCGATCTATCGCCGCACTGGCAGGGGCAGCAACTCTCACGCCGATTGTTCCGCGTCCGCGTTCCGACGTGGATGGTCGCTGCCGTCGTCGGCGCCCTGCTGATGGGATCGTATTTCGCTCTCCGCAGCGTTATTTCCAGCAGGGCGGAAGCCGCCGCAAAAATAACGCTGGCGCTGCACCCCGACGATGCGATCGAACTGAAGCGCAAAGTCATCGCGCCACCGCCACCTCCTCCGCCGCCGCCTCCCCCGGAACGCATCACGCAGTTGCAGCGCATCCGCAACGCGCTGGCTGCTGAAAAGACCGCGTGCGCCCTGACGGCAGATCAGACGACCTCGTTCATCGTTATCCGCGTGTGCAACCTCGTTCTCTTCGGCCCCGGCGAGGCAAAGGTGCTCGATGCTTTCAAGCCGATCGCCGCGCGCGTTGCCGCGACGCTCGACAAGGAGCCCGGCCGCATCAAGGTGGTCGGCCACACCGACAGCACACCGTTGCACAACGCTCGTTTCCCGTCGAATTTCGAACTGTCGGTGGAGCGCGCGAAGGCCGTGGCAGATGTGCTCAAGGCCGGGCTGACCCAGCCCAACCGCGTCGTCGTCGAAGGCAAGGGACAAGACTCCCCCGTCGCGTCCAATGCGACCGCCGAAGGGCGGGCGAAAAACCGGCGCGTCGAAATATTCATCGAACGCAGTGAGTAGGCTCACGATGATCCTGACGAAAGCGTGAGCGGCGGATTCAGGCTGATGGTCAAAAAGGACATATTGAAAATCGTTCTGACCGGCATCGGGCTCGCATCGCTCGCGTCGCTGGTCTATTTTCTCGGCCCCCTGATCGCCATCGGCGACTGGCGACCGCTCGAAAATCCAATCGTTCGCGATATCGTGCTGGTGCTTATTGTCGCAGTCGGCGCCTCGCTGACGGGATTCAGTTTCTACCGCCGGCGCAAGGGCGCCAAGGACATCGCCGACGCCATCAGCGACGACGCGCAGACCGTCAACGACGAGCCGGTTCTCAAGGAGCGCATGAAAGACGCGCTCGCGACGCTCAAGACCACCAGCGGCGATAAGTCCGGCTATCTCTACGATCTGCCCTGGTATGTCATCATCGGCCCGCCCGGCGCTGGAAAAACCACCGCGCTCGTCAATTCCGGGCTGCAATTTCCGCTGGCGCGCGGTGCAACGCCCGCTGCCATCGCAGGCGTCGGCGGCACGCGCTATTGTGACTGGTGGTTTACGGAAGAAGCGGTTCTGATCGACACCGCCGGGCGTTACACCACGCAAGACTCGGACGCTAAAGGCGACAAGGAGAGCTGGTTCTCCTTCCTCGATCTGCTCAAGAAAAGCCGGCCGCGGCAGCCGATCAACGGCGTGTTGGTCGCGATCAGCGTCGAGGATATCCTGACACTCTCCAAGCAGGAGCTGACAGCGCATGCCAATGCGATCCGCGCCCGCTTGCTGGACCTTCACCAGCGGCTCAAGGTCAATTTCCCGGTCTACACGCTGTTCACGAAAACGGACCTCGTCGCCGGCTTCAACGAGTATTTCAGCTATCTCAACGAGGCCGCGCGCCGGCAGGTCTGGGGGGCGACCTTCCAGACCGCGGACAAAAAGAAGAATCTCGTCGGCGAAGTGCCTGTCGAATACGATCTTCTTCTCCAGAGACTGAGCGAAGAAACCGTCGATCGCCTGCAAGACGAGCCCGCGCCTCAATTCCGTGTCCAGCTTTTTGGATTCCCGGCCCAGATGGCACGGCTGAAGAACCAGATTCACGATTTCCTCAACCAGATTTTCGAACCCACCCGCTATCACGTCAACGCCAACCTGCGCGGTTTCTATTTCACCTCCGGCACTCAGGAAGGCACTCCGATCGATCAGTTGATCGGCTCGCTGGCACGGAATTTCGGTGCCGAAGGCGTCAGCAGTCAGGCCTACTCGGGCTCGGGCAAGAGCTTCTTTCTGACCGACCTGATTTCAAAGGTGATCATCGGCGAGGCGGATTGGGTTTCGACCGATCGCCGCGCGGTGCGACGCGCCTTTATTCTTAAAACGGTTGCTTTGTCGCTGATCGGTCTGGTGTCGGTGGCGCTGCTCGCCGGCTGGCTCACCAGCTTCAAAAAGAACGCGATCCTGATCGAACAGACCCAGCAGGCGGACGAGGACTATTCGACGGCGGGCGATACGTTCATCAAGCAGACGGTGATCGCCGATCGGGATCTCGACAAGGTGCTGCCGCTGCTGCACAAGCTGCGCAACATGCCCGCCGGCTATGGCTCACGCCAGGATGCCATTCCGACATCCGAACGGTACGGCTTGAGCCAGCATCAGCGGCTCGAGTCATCCTCGCAGAGCGCCTATCATACCGCGCTCGAGCGTATGTTCCGCCCGCGCCTGCTGTACCGGCTCGAAGAGCAGCTCAACGCCAAGATTGCCGACCCTGCGTTCGTTTACGAAGCGCTGAAGGTCTACATGATGCTGGGCGGCCAGCAGCCCGAAGACAAGGCGTTGATACGCTCGTGGATGCAGCGCGACTGGGCGGACAATCTGTATCCAAGCGCAACGAATGCCGAAGGCCGCCGCCTGCTCGAAGACCACTTGATGGCAATGTTCGACCTGGAGGATGAAAAGCCGCCGCTGGTCCAGCTCGACGGGAATCTTATCCAGGAGGCGCAGAAATCGCTTGCCCGCCTGAGTGTCGCGCAGCGCGCCTATCAATTTCTCAAGTCGGAAGCGCGCGAGAGCGACGCACTCGACTGGGTACTTTCGAAGAAAGCCGGGACGGACGGCCCCACCGTGTTTGAGGCAGCAAACGGACAGCCGCTCGATACGATCCGGGTCCCTGCATTCTTCACCTACGACGGATTCCATCAAAAATTCATCGCGCGGCTGGGCGGCCTAGCCGAACGCATGAAACGCGACCGCTGGGTTCTTGGCGCTGCCGGGCAACAAGACGCGATAGACCAGCAGTACAATGATCTGGCCGGTAACTTGCTCGATATCTACGGCAACGAATTTACGCTCGCCTGGCGTGAAGCGCTTTCAAAGCTGCGGTTGAAGAAACTGACAGCCGACAAACCACGCTACGTGGTGCTGCGCGCGCTCTCGGCAACGACCTCTCCGATGCGCCAGCTTCTTGAATCAATTCGTAATGAAACAATGCTGACCAAAGAGCGGCCGAAGCCCGCCAACGCGCCTAACACACCCGCAGCCCCCGCGACCGCCGCCAATGCACCGGCTCTCTTGTTCGGCAAGGCGCTGGATGGGCCGCCCGGAGCTCGTATTGAAGCGCAGTTCAAGGCTTACCATGAAGTGCTTGAAGGCGACGCCACACGCCGGCCGATTGATGCCGTCATCGCGACTCTCAATGAAATTGCGCAGAACCTGACGCTGATCACGGAAAATCCGCAGATGGCCCCGCAGGCCGTTCTGTCGCTGCAAAATCAGGTTGCCGCACTGCGCAACAACGCGTCTCGAATGCCTCCGCCATTTTCGGATATGCTGCGCGGTGCCGCGGCCGAATTCGAAGGCAACATGGCGGCGTCGACGGCAGGGCAGCTCCTGGTCGCATTGCGCGACCAGATCACGCCGGTTTGTCAGCAGACCATTGCGAACCGGTATCCATTCATCCGCTCCAGTAACCAGGAAGTCCCGCTTGGGGATTTTGCCAAGCTGTTCAGCCCGAATGGCCTGCTCGACAAGTTCTTCACCCAACACCTTGCACCCTATGCCAACACATCGCGTCCGGAGTGGGTGTGGCGCCCGGAAAGTCCAGTGGGACGAACGCTCTCGCAGGAGACGTTGCGCCAGTTCCAGAAGGCCGCCTATATCCGCGACGCGTTCTTTCAGAGCGGTGGCAACGTTCCCATGGTAACGCTGTCCATCAAACCGCCGATCGGGAACGCTGGCGTCACCATCAAGACCGATATCGGCGGAACGGTCATCACGAGCCCCTCTGTACAGGCTCCGTCGCTGTTTGGCGGCACACACCCGGCGCCGACCGCGACGGCGACGACCGTCCAGTGGCCCGGGCCATCTCCCCGCACGGCGATTTCTGTTACCACCGGGAATGAAGCCCCCTCCGTGCTCGAGCGCTCAGGCCAGTGGTCCCTGTTTCGGATGCTGGAGGCGGGCTCGCTCCAGAGCAGGGCCGAGACGTCGAGTTCGACATTCATCGTGGCAGGCAACGAACTGAATTATCAGATCTCGACCGGGTCGATCCAGAATCCGTTCAATTTTGTTCCACTCAGGGAGTTTCGCTGCCCAAGCGGAATCTAATACCGATGCGATGCGGCTTGTTCGGCAAACTTGGCAGTAAACGCGATTTTATTGCCCTTGCGACACCGCGCAAGTTTCTCGAAGTCTGGGAGCCGTGGATGCAGGCCTGTCTGTCGGCAAGCCGCCATCAGCTTGGCAACGACTGGCAGACCGCTTTTTTGTCGGCGCCGGTTTGGCGCTTCTGGCTGGGCGCGGATATCTGCGGCACCAGCGTTGCCGGCGCGATCATGCCCTCGCTGGACGCGGTCGGCCGCTACTATCCATTGACGTTGCATGCGATCGCGGACGACGCGACATCGATTGCGCTGCCGGACGTGGATGCGCAGGATCAGTGGTACGAGGACGCAGAGCGTTTCCTGCTTGCAACGCTGGAGCCCGGCGTCAGTTTCGAAACCACGACCGAGGCGCTCGAGCGGCTGCATCCGGCGGACGTTCAGCCTGAAGCAGACGCCGAGTTGGCGAGATCCGGAAATCTCGTTGGAACGATCCCGGGGGAGGACGGCTTCGCCGCCGCGCTGGCCATACTCCGATCCGCCAATCCCGAAATTTACGCAGCCGGCACGTTTTGGTGGACGGCGGGCGGCGCCGGATTCACACCCATGGCGTTGAGTTGCCGCGGCTTGCCGGATCCTTATGAATATTCGATTTTATTGACCGGGAACCTTGTGCGCACCGCGACTGTGGCGTGAGATGTCCAACCGACGGGCCACCGCGCGGTATCACTCTGAATTGCAGGACGAAAAGCCGTGCATGACGTTGGCAGTGTAACGCACCCCGGAAACGTCCGAAGCCGGAATGAAGATTCATGTCTGGTCCGCTCGGATACAGGCATGTGGGCCGTTGCCGACGGCATGGGAGGCCACGATGCAGGTGACATCGCGAGCCAGACTGTCGTTGAAGCGCTCAACGCCGTTCAGCAGCCGAACTCGGCAGCCGAACTGCTTGAGGAGTGCGAAACCCAGGTGCGCAAGGCCAATGCGCAAATCGTGGCGCTCAGCCAGGCGCGCAACGCCGCGACGATCGGCACCACCGTGGCGGTCCTGCTGATCCGCGACAATCACTTCGCTTGCATCTGGGCGGGCGACAGCCGCATCTACCGCGCGACCGGCGACGCGATCGCGCAGCTCTCGACGGATCATACCGAGGTCCAGGAACTTCTGATGAATGGCACGGTATCAGCGGACGAAGCAAAGCATTGGCCCAGCAACATCATCACGCGCGCGATCGGCGTTACTCCAGAACCGGAACTCGACGTCATCACGGGAGCGGTAGAGACCGGAGACATCTTCATCCTGTGCAGTGACGGGCTCACCCGGCATTTGCAGGATAACGAAATCCATCAGTGCGTTACCACGCACGAACCTCAGGACGCCTGCAACGCCATGTTGGCGCTGGCTCTGGAGCGTGGCGGCCTCGACAACGTCACGGTAATCGTTGTGCGCACCCCGCCGGACTCGAAACCGGCGAGCGAGCCGACGATCTCGCCTCTCGTGCGGCCCGTTCCCCGAGCACGATCGTGACGAACTTCGATACATCCCGCACGTCCTATCGCGGATTAGCCGCGGGAACGTCCCTTAACGGCATCTATGCGATCGATCAGATGATCGGCGCCGGCGGCATGGGGGAGGTTTATCGCGGACACGAAGTGCAGACCGGCGCGACCGTCGCCATCAAGATGCTGCTTCCCGACATGGCGGAAAATGAAGCAGCCCTCGCGCTTTTCAGGCGCGAAGCGTCCGCACTGATGAACCTTCATCACGATGCGATCGTCCGTTATTTCCTTTTCACGCTCGAGCCCACGCTTCAACGTCCCTATCTCGCGATGGAATTCATCGATGGGCGCTCGCTGTCCGACATTCTCGAGGCAGGCCCTCTTCCCTATGAGGACGTCGTCAAGCTTGTGCGGCGAGTCACTTCCGGATTTCATGTCGCGCATGAGCGCGGACTTGTGCACCGCGACGTATCGCCGGACAACATCATCATTCCGCGCGGAGGTGTCTCGAGCGCCAAGATCATCGACTTCGGCATTGCCCGCTCCACCGCGGTCGGCGACCCGACGATTATTGGCGACGGCTTTGCCGGAAAGCACAACTACGTGTCGCCGGAGCAAGTCGGCCTTTTCGGACACGATGTCACGTTCAAGTCCGACATCTATAGTCTCGGGCTCGTGCTTTTCAATGCGATGACGGGCCAGAAGCTCGACATGGGCGGCAGTCAATTCCAGCTTGTCGAAAAGCGCAGAACGGTACCGGACCTCAGCCAGGTCGACTCAAGACTCCGGCCCTTGCTGGAACGCATGCTGCAACCCGATCCGAAAGACCGCCCTGCTTCGATGGCGGAGATTGGCGCGTGGCCGTTACCAGACCACCGTGCAGCCGCGCCGAAGCCGGAACCCGCTGCTCGTCTGATCACCCCACCCGCCGGCAGTCCCGTCCTCGACACGCCGAGAAAGCAGGTCCGCCGGCCCAAGGCCGGGTTCAAATCGCTGGTGGCGTCGCTTGCGTTGCTCCTGATCGGAGGCGGTGCCTACGCGTACTACATTCTGGTTTGGTCCGACGGCGGCTGGAAGCCGGTGTCACCGCCCCCGAAGCTCAACAAAGAAATATTGCTTCCGAAACCCGAGGCTCCTCGACCGCCAGCGCCCATCACCAGACCCGCAACTCCAGCCCAACCGGACAAACAAGCGGCGTTGCCAAAGACCCCGAGTCCGGCACCTTCGTCCGGCAACCGCGTTGATCGCATTCGGACCTATCTCAACCAATACAATGGAGGCGACTGTTTCATGATCGTGCCGGTTGCGATCAGTCAGAACGCGACCATCCTCGAAGGATTTGGAAATTCAGCGGCGCTGTTCGATTCCTTTGCACAGGCTTTCCGTAGCGAGCAGGGATTCAACGCGTCCATTGGGAT
>JAFEFK010000305.1 GCA_018240625.1 Pseudomonadota bacterium | reverse complement strand
GCCGACGACCATCGGGCCGACCGGAATCACCACCGTCGGCAAATCGGCACTGACCGCCGCCATGATCTGCGCCGGCAGGGTCTTGTCGCAGCCGCCGATCACGATCACCGCGTCCATCGGCTGCGCGCGGATCATCTCCTCGGTGTCCATCGCCATCAGGTTGCGCAGATACATCGAGGTCGGGTGTGAAAAGCTCTCCGCGATCGAAATGGTCGGGAACACCATCGGCATGGCGCCCGAGAGCATGACGCCGCGCTTCACGGCCTCGATGATCTGGGGCACGTTGCCGTGGCAGGGATTGTAGTCGCTGTAAGTGTTGGTGATGCCGACGATCGGCCGGTTCAGCGCATCATCGGAATAACCCATCGCCTTGATGAAGGCCTTGCGCAGGAACAGCGAAAACCCGGCGTCGCCATAACTCGTCAGTCCCTTGCGAAGTCCGTCGGCCATTCGGTCAGTCCTCGTATTACCAGTCCACTTACGAGCCGGCGCACATTATTGTCAATCAACGCCGGTTCACCACCATATCGAGGCAAATCCGCTCGCGCGAGCAGCTATTATTGACAATATCAGGGGCGCGTGCTGACTTGAACCCTCAATTCGGAGGCTCTGCCATGAGCCGGGAAGCAGCGATGACCAAACCCCTGCGTGTCGGCCTCATTGGCGCGGGCATGGTGCACCGGCATCATCTGATCGCATGGTCCGAGCTCCGCGACAATGCGACGGTGGTCGCGATGGCCGACCCCTGCGGGGAGACCTTGCAATGACGATGACAGCGCCGCAGCAAGCCGACACGTCCGGGCCTTCGCGTGAAGACGAGCAGGCCGAGGTGATCCGGCGGCTCGAGGAGGACATCATCTTCGGCCGCTTCGCGCCGGGCTCGCGCCTTGTCGAAGACACGCTGATGGCCCGCTACGGCGCAAGCCGGCACTTTGTCCGGCAGGCGCTGTTCCAGCTCGAACGGCGCGGCATCGCCCTGCGCGAGAAAAACGTCGGCGCGACCGTCCGCTTCTATTCCGCCGATGAAGTGCGGCAGATCTACGAGGTGCGGGAAATGCTGACGCGCCAGGCGGCGCTGATGATCCCCCTGCCCGCGCCGCAATCGCTAATCGATCAGCTCGAAGCGCTTCAGAAGGAATATTGCGCCCAGGCCAACCGGCAGGACCTGCGCGGCATCCATGAAACCAATGACGCCTTCCATCTTGCGCTGTTCTCGGCCTGTGGCAATCCGTATCTCGTGAGCTCGTTGCAGGACTACATGAACCTCACGCTGCCGATGCGCGCAAAGAATCTCGCGGACAAGGAAGGTCTCGCGCTGTCGCGGCGGCAGCACGAAATCATGATCGAGCTGCTGCGCGGACGCGACAGCTGGGCGCTCGCCCAACTGTGCGTCGCGCACATGCAGTACAGCAAGTCGGACTATCTTACGCGGATCGCGGGGGACGGAAGCGGGGTATAAACTTCTCGTCATTCCGGAGCGATGCGAAGCATCGAACCCGGAATGACGATAACATTTACTTCCAATCCACGATCCGGCTGGCGTCGCCATCGAACTCCATGCCGCAGAACGCGCCACCCTGATAGTAGTCGCCGACGGGATCGGGCTTGAGTTTCGCCTGCTCGGCCATCGCATGCTCGCGAAAATCCTCCGCCTTGCCGATGGGGCGATAGCCGAGATCGTAGGCGCGCGAGTTATCCCACCACGCCCGCTCGTTGAACGAGGCCCCATAGAATATCTCGAAGCGAATATCCGGATGTTCAAGGCCGATGCGGCAGAGCTGCACGAGGTCTTCCGGCTTGAGCCAGATCGACAGCCGCCGGTGATCGATCGGCTTGTCGCCGAAATTGCCGATCCGCAGGCACGTCACGCGCAGGCCGTGCTTGTCAGCGTAGAGCGATCCCATGCCCTCGCCGAACAGTTTGCTGACGCCATAACGGCTGTCGGGCCGCGCGGTGACGTCGGTCCCGATGCGATGATGGCGCGGATAGAAGCCGACCGCGTGGTTCGACGACGCGAAGATGACGCGCTTGACGCCCTTGCGCCGCGCTGCCTCGAACAGATTGTAGCAGCCGATGATGTTGGATTGCAGGATCGCATCCCACGGACCTTCGACCGAATAGCCGCCGAAATGCAGGATGCCATCGACGCCGTCGCAAATCGCTTCGACTTGAGCGAGATCGGCGAGATCGGCCTGCCTGAAGGTCTCGTTGGCCGCGAGGTTCGCAGGCGCCTTGATGTCGCTCAGCACCAGATCGGGATAGACCGGCGGCAACAGCTTCCGCAGGCTGGTGCCGATTTCGCCCGAAGCTCCCGTGATCAGAATGCGTGACATCTTCGCCCCTTCTTTCAACTCGTTTGCCGTCGTCCGTCGACAGTGATAGCAAACCAGAACGCGAGGAACCGCAACAAAACAACGAGACGCAACAGATGTCCGACACGCCCGCAACCCACACTACCGGATGGCAGCCCGCCACGTATTATCCCGATCCCGCGATTCACGCGATCGATCCGCGCTTCGAAAAATACTGGCTGAAACTCTCCGCCGTGGAGCGCATCGCCACGGGCCTACGCTGGGCGGAAGGCCCGGTGTGGTTCGGCGACGGACGCTATCTCCTGTGTAGCGACATTCCCAACAACCGCATCCTCAGGTGGGAAGAAGAAACCGGCGCGGTCAGCATCTACCGCAAGCCGTCGAATTTTGCCAACGGCCATACCCGCGACCGCCAGGGCCGTCTCGTCACCTGCGAGCACGGCGGCCGCCGCATCACACGGACGGAATACGACGGCTCGATCACGGTGCTGATGGACTCATTCGAAGGCAAGCGGCTCAACTCGCCGAATGACGTCGTCGTGAAATCGGACGGCTCAATCTGGTTCACGGACCCGACGTTCGGATTGCTCGGCAACTACGAAGGCTACAAGGCGGAGTCCGAGATCGAGCCCAACGTCTACCGGATCGATGGCGCCACCGGCAAAGCCAGCATCGTTGCTGAAGGCGTGCTCGGTCCCAACGGATTGTGTTTTTCGCCCGACGAAACAATTCTCTACGTGGTGGAATCGCGCGGCGTGCCGAACCGCAAG
>JAFEFK010000304.1 GCA_018240625.1 Pseudomonadota bacterium | reverse complement strand
TTGCACCGGAGCCGGTTCAATTGCTGTTGCTCGGCGCACTGAACTGGGCGGGAGAATGGTACCGGCCGAGCCGCATGGGGATCAACGACATTCCACGCGATTTTGCGGCTACCATTCTCCACTTGTGAGCGGCAGCAGGCTTCAATCGCCTCGGCAAACCGATCGGACTTCGAGCTTTCACTACGGGAGAATCTACGATGAAAAAAGGCATGGTTGTAACGCCTCAACCGGAGGCCACCGAGGCAGGGAGAGACATTCTGGCCGTAGGTGGTAACGCCGTCGATGCCGCTATCGCGACTGCACTGGTGCAGACTGTCGTCGACCCGCTGATGTGCGGCATTGCCGGTTTCGGCAGCCTCGCGGTTTATCTTCCATCCAAAAAAGTTCACACCTACTACGACTTTCACTCTCCCGCGCCAAGCGGCGTACGACCCGATATGTGGGAAGCGTTGATCGAGGGCGAAGCCCGAGACGGCTACGGTTTCGTTCTCAAAGGCAATGTGAACGATATCGGCTATCAGTCGATATGTGTGCCAGCGTCTCTTAAGGCCTATGCCGAAGCCCACCGCGATCATGGGAAATTGCCTTGGGAAGAATTATTCGGCGCGGCCATCGGCTATGCCGAAAGCGGCTGGAACGTCCGGCCTCACGTCCATTCCTTCTGGACTGAAGAAGGAACGATGGGGCGCGTCGGGAACGCCGAGCGCATCGCGTTTACTCCTGCGGCCCGGGAACTCTATTGCAGGCCCGATGGATCGCCGAAACGCGTCGGCGACAGGGTTGTCAACGGTGACTATGGTGCGGTGCTAAGAGCAATCGCCAAACGCGGCGCAGACGCATTTTACCGTGGCGAGATTGCGGACACGATCGACGCCGACATGCGGGCCCATGGAGGTTTTTTGCGGCGCTCCGATCTCGAAGCATTTCATATCACGCGGAACGAGCCGCTTTCGCGCGGCTACCGCAACTTTCGCGTGACGAGCAATCAGGCGCCGGGTGGAGGAATCATGCTGCTCGAGATGCTCGGTGCCCTCGAGAATTTCGAGCTGCGCGCGTTGGGCCATAATACTGTGGCGTACATTCGCACCGTCGCGGAGGCCATGAAGTCAGCTACGCGCGACAAGGATCGTTTTATCGGCGACCCGTCCTTTGTCGACGTTCCGACCGAACGACTTATTTCAAAGGAGTATTGCGCCGAGATCGCCGGCGCCATCAAGCGCGGCGAGAAGGCAGATGTCGCCCGGTTCAATGCCGGCCTGCCGAGCAAGGAGACAACGCAGGTGTCGATCTGCGATGCCGAGGGAAACTGCGTCTCCATGACTCATTCGCTCGGCATGCCGTCGGGTGTGATTACCGACGGTCTGGGATTTATGTATAATGGCTGTATGGGAGTGTTCGATCCCCGACCCGGCCGTGCTGGCTCATTGGCGCCCGGCAAGGCGAGATTTTCCTCGATCTGTCCTTCCATCATCTTCGAAAACGATAAGCCGGTGTTGGTGATCGGCGCTCCCGGTGCAACACAGATTGCGATGGGCGTGCTTCAAGTGACGCTCAACGTTCTCGATTTCGGGATGACCATGCTCGAGGCGGTCTCAACGCCGCGATTTTCGGCAACCAGCAACGTTGTCGACCTCTCCAACCGTATACCAAGGTCGGTCGAGCGAGAACTCGTCGGCCTCGGATATCAAACGGCGCGCTCGCCGCTCAGCCATACGTTCGCGTGGGTGCACGGCATCAAGATCACATCCGACGGACTAGAAGGCGGCGCCGATCCGGCGACGGATGGCATGGCCCTGCCGGTCTGAACGTTCGTTGGTGTTTTGGATCGTAACGTCAGTGCCTCGCTAGGAAAATCTTGAGATGGCCGGCTCAAGATCAGAAACTCCTTCCCATGCGGACGGGAAAATGGATTGAGTTGTCAGCCCTTAGCTGCACTCGCCTCATCGCACGTTAGCGGGTGCATCGATATACCAAAGATCGGCGCGCCAGCGCAGCGCAATCGCCCCGATCAGCACTAGGCCTACGATTGCGAACGACGTAGCAGTCACAACGAATCCGATTCTCTCAATCAGGCTTCCCGCCGCGAGCAATCCAAGCGGCAGGCTGTAGATCGCAAGCATCCGCACGCCCATCACGCGGCCGCGAAAATGTTCGCTTGCGGTGCGCAAGAGAAGCACAAGCACGGATATCATGCTGAGGCTCTGTGCAAATCCTGCAAGCAACAGGAACGCTATCGCGAAAGGTACTGTGTGGACCTGCGCAAATGCCAGCAGCATGCAGTACCACATGCCGGTCCCTACAATCATGAGGCGCGCAACCGGCACGCCGCGCGTCATGCTCACCAAGAGTGATGCGATCAGCGAGCCGATCGCGAAACTCGCTGACAGATATCCAAGACCCGTTTGATCCGTCCCGTACACTTCCTTGGCAATGTAAGGCAGCAAGCCATTAGAGAGCGGAAAGGCCGTCATGTTGGCCAGAAACGCCACCCACATCGCCGCTTGCATGAGTGGACTTGTCCAGACGTAGGTTACGCCCTCCTTCAAATCGCGCAGCGGAGATTTTCGCGACGCGCCGCTTCCGGATTCATCCACCGGCTGCGGTCTGGATGGTAAGACGACGCAAAGCGTCAGCAGCGTGCTCAAGCAATATAGGATGACAATCGCGACATAGGCGGGTCCGATGCCGAGCGCGGCAAACAATCCGGCGCCGCTCAGCGCGCCGGCGATGCGCGCCGTATCCATGGTGGTTCGCGAAATGCTCATTGCTCCGAGCAAGAGTTCGTGCGGCACAATGCTCGCGACAACGGCGCCGCGTACCCCGATGTCGGATGGACGAACGAGCCCCGTCAGCATTGCGATGACGAACACGTGGACGGGTCTCAACATCCCGGCGAGCGCGAGCATCATCAGCATCGCCGACAAGAGCGTATAAATGGCTCTCATTGCCACGAGCAGGTTGCGATGGCCAATGCGATCGCCCAAAACTCCGAGCAGCGGAGCGATCAACGTTCCAATGTAGGTCAACGATGCGAAAATGGTGAGCAACAGGACGGAGCCTGTTGCGGCCAGGACGTACCAGCCGAGAATGAGCGTCTCCATTTCGAACGCCCACGACGTGAACAAATCGGCCGGCCACTGAAAGCGGTAGTTGCGGACCCGAAAGGGCGCCAGCACTGAGAAACGCTCCAATGCGTTCAAAATACGTTGCCGCGACTCATCGCGTTTCGCCCCTGCGGTTTCTTGTTTGGAAGATTTATCGCCTGACGAAGTTTGGAACCAGTGGCCGCGACCCGCCGTCCCGGTTTGATCCGCTCCGGCCTCTTTAGGCGTTGGTAAACAAACACTTAAATCGCTCGCTGTGGGTAATTTTGGCCCGATATTAAACAGCCAAATTCCTCATTGGAAACAAGAGGAAACATAATCCTTGGAACTGAAACAACCGGACCGAGCATCAAGCGGCCTCTGCACGAATATATCGATACCGCCCTGCCTTAACAGTTTTTGCAATAACAACCTGCGATAGTGGCGGAACCGGGTGAACAAAGCGCGATATACCGAAATGCCCAATTCGACTGCCGCAATCTCTTTCGGGCGCGTGATTTCCATCCGCGGATCCCAGGCGCGGGTGGGGCTTCTGCCCAAGGGCCGCATGTCTGCCACGGAGGCCCGTGCCACCGTCGGCCGGTTCGTCAGCCTTCGCAGCGGCACCTCCACCATCGTCGCCATGATCACGGAGGTTTCCTGCGAGCATCTCCCCACGTCGGACCAATACATCGCAAGCGCATCGGTCGATTTGCTCGGTGAAATTCTCGACAGCGCCGGTCCGCGCCCTCGTTTTCAGCGTGGCGTCACACACTATCCGGCAATCGGCGATGCTGCAGAATTGATCACCAATCAGGAACTGCGCACGGTCTACGCCCCGACCGGTTCGGACCAGATCAACGTCGGCACGCTGCAGCAGGATAAATCCGTCACGGCGTACGTCGACATCGAGGAAATGCTCAGCAAGCACTTCGCCGTACTTGGAAGTACCGGCGTCGGTAAATCGAGCGGCGTTTCGTTGCTTCTCAACGAGATCCTGAAATCGCGCCCAAATCTTCGAGTCTTTCTGCTCGACGTTCACAACGAGTATGGCCGATGCTTCGGCGAGCGTTCGCTCGTGCTCAACCCGCGAAATCTGAAATTGCCGTTCTGGCTGTTCAATTTCGAAGAAGTCGTCGACGTCCTGTTTGGAGGGCGTCCTGGCGTGCCGGAGGAGCTTGATATCCTCGCAGAAGTGATTCCGATGGCGAAGGGAATCTACACGCAATATCAGAATTCCGATCGTGTCGGCCTCAAGCGCATCGACCCGAAGAGCATCGGCTACACCGCCGATACACCCGTGCCATATCGCCTCGCCGATATGATTTCGCTGATCGATGAACGCATGGGCAAGCTTGAAAACCGCTCGTCGCGGATTGTCTATCACAAACTGATCTCGCGCATCGAAACCGTAAGAAACGATCCCCGATACGCCTTCATGTTCGATAATGCGAACGTCGGCGGCGATACCATGGCGGAAGTCATCAGCTTGCTATTCCGCCTGCCCGCTAACGGCCGGCCAATGACCGTCATGCAGCTAGCGGGCTTTCCTGTCGAAGTCGTCGACTCCGTGGTGTCGGTTCTCTGCCGCATGGCGTTTGACTTCGGCTTGTGGAGCGACGGCGTTTCGCCACTGTTGTTCGTTTGCGAGGAAGCACATCGCTATGCGTCGGCCGACCGCAGCATCGGTTTCGGCCCGACCCGCAAGGCGATTTCCCGCATCGCCAAGGAAGGCCGCAAGTACGGCGTTTACCTCGGCCTCGTAACGCAGCGTCCGGCTGAGCTCGATGCGACCATCATTTCCCAATGCAATACGCTGTTCACGATGCGCCTTGCCAACGACCGTGACCAGGCGCTGCTGCGTTCAGCCGTCTCCGACGCGGCCGCGAACCTGCTTTCGTTCGTGCCGTCGCTCGGAACCCGCGAAGTCCTCGCCTTCGGTGAAGGGGTCGCGTTGCCTACCCGATTGCGTTTCAAGGAAGTCCCGGCCCACCAGCTCCCACGCAGCGAGGCCACGATCTCGACTACGCCTTCTGCCACCAGCGGCCACGACATGCATTTCGTCGGCGCCGTTCTCGAGCGCTGGCGCGGAGCGACCTCGCACCGCGACGCGCCCAACGATCCCGGCATGGAACGGCCGGTTGCGCGCCCACTGGATGCGCCGATGCTTCAGCCGTCGCTGGGTCTCGATCCGGACCGCTTCTCGCTGCTGAAGAAGCCGCTGCGCTAACGCGATCTTCTTTCGGACCATGTGGTCATCCTCTATGATCCCACATGTGGATCAACAGGACGGACCAACATGACCTCCCCGAACGCCGGACGCTTCCCGATACCCGATCTCGCCAAGCTGCCCGATGATATTCGGGCCCGCATCCTGACCGTGCAGGAAAAGTCAGGCTTCGTTCCCAACGTTTTTCTCACGCTGGCCTACCGCCCCGACGAATTTCGCGCGTTCTTCGCCTACCATGATGCGTTGATGGACAAGGACAGCGGCCTGACAAAAGCCGAACGCGAAATGATCGTGGTCGCAACCAGCATTGCCAACCAATGCCAGTATTGCGTCGTCGCGCACGGTGCGATCCTTCGGATCCGCGCCAAAAACCCATTGATCGCCGATCAGATCGCGGCAAACTATCGGAAGGCCGACATCACCCCGCGTCAGAAGGCGATGCTCGATTTCGCAATGAAAGTCAGCGTCGAGGCGCAGAAGGTTACGGACGCGGACTTTTCGGATCTGGCCGGTCACGGTTTCAGCAACGACGATATCTGGGATATCGCCGCGGTCGCCGCGTTTTTTGGGCTTTCGAACCGGATCGCCAACGTCACCAATATGCGCCCCAACGACGAATTCTACTTGATGGGACGCCTGCCGAAATGACGTCAGCCGTCCGATGCCGGTCCGCACCACCCGGGCAAATAAACCGCATCCGCACTCTTCGCTAGCGCCAGCCCCTTCTCGATCGCCTTCGCAAAATCGGCTTCGACAGCCTTGCGCGACAGTCGTCGCCGCAAAAAATCGGCCCAAAGAAATTCGCTGAATGGGGTCGTATCCTTGGCATACCCGCCGGCACGGCGCAGTTCGCCGGCGAGGCTACGGAACGGATCGTCTTTCAGATCGGCAATCGACTTGGGAATATCCTTGAAGTGACAGCGTTCTCCCTTCGCGTCGTAGGGATAAACCCACCGGCGATTGTCGAGCACACCCCAGAACGCATCTCGATCGACCATCGTCAGGTCCGCGATAATGGTCACCAGAATGTCTTTCACGCCCTCATCGTGAAGCGCCCGCGCGAGATGATGGTGATCGACGACGTAATGATGCTGGTCGGGTCCCAACACTACGGGAATCATGTGCTTGCCAAGCAGTTTCGCCTGTTTTTTCTTGGATTTTTGCGCGCGCCATCGCCGGCGTTTTTCCTTTACCTCGCGCATCCCAACAGTCATCTGCGTCGGACGAAGCGACAGGATCGGGATTGGCTGCAGAACAGGCTCGCGGGTATTCGTCATCGTCGCGCTCCGTAGGACTTACGAGAACCATTCGACCAAGAACCATGCGACACGGGCCCGATTATGACATGACGTCACGGACATCAAAATCCTCCAATTGGTCCGGCATCGGCGGCAATCCGGAAATTCTGGCGCCGGGCAAGATGGGAGCCCGATACCTCACTGGCTTCGCGGCAGGAAGGGGCCCAGCCCGGCAGAAACTTTCGCATGACCGCCATGAAGACTTTTTGTGTAAGGGAGGCTCACGACGTGGTAAGAACGTGGCAGGATTTTGCGGACCGGTGATCGATGAAAACACAGCGGCCCATGATGGCGGCGGAAGAGCACGTGGTGCTCCAGTTTCGGCCGCGCCGCCTGGCCGGATTACCCGATCAGCGAGTTGCCATAAATGGCGCCGACACCCGTTCGCTGCACGAGCCGAATGATCTATCGCGCTATGAACAGCCTCGCGACCAGCCGGACGACTTTCGTCACAGGATGCTCGCAAATGCGGCCGCCTTCGCCTTCACAATTGCATTGACCGCCGTCGGGCTATGGCTGGCCATGAGCATTGCTGATTTGCGCCGCACTCAGGATTGCGCCCTGCAGGGGCTTCGGAATTGTGCGCAGATTGCAGCGCCACAATAATAGGGAACCACGGCAATTCGGCTGCAGAAGCCGGTTCTGAAGCCCGTCCAGCGCCATTGAACTCGGGACGGCGCTCCGATATATGGGCACTCGGCTCCATATGACGGGCCGGATGTTGCGGGGGCGGCGTCCGCGCCGCTCGCCAACATGGCTTTTATCTTCAATATATCAAAGGCTTAATAATGTCTTCCACATTCGATCAGGTCGCCACCATTATCGCGGAAACCTGCGACATCCCACGCGACACGATCACGCCCGAGAGCCACGCCATTGATGATTTGGGGATCGACAGCCTGGACTTCCTCGATATCGCTTTTGCGATCGACAAAGCATTCGGCATCAAGCTGCCGCTGGAGAAGTGGACCCAAGAGGTGAACGACGGTAAGGCGACCACCGAGCAGTACTTCGTCCTGAAAAACCTCAGCGCGCGCATCGACGAGTTGGTCGCAGCCAAGGGCGCGTAATCTCGCGGCCATGGATCTTGCATATTTTCATCTGATCGACCGCATCACCGATCTCGATATCGGCGAGAAAACGATCGCGGTTGAGGCTCAGGTTCCTCAGCAAAACACGATCTTCGAGGGTCACTTCCCTGGCTATCCCCTGATGCCAGGCGTGCTGTTGATCGAGTCGATGGCGCAGACGTCAGGCTGGTTGCTGATCGCACTGATGAAGTTTGAACGCATGCCGTTTCTTGCCGCGGTCAAGGAAGCCAAGATGAGAACTTTTGTGACTCCCGGCGAGCTCTTGAGCGTCGAAGCAAGCATCGTTCACGAAGGGTCAGGTTACGCTATTACGCAAGCGAAGGTCAGCGTCGGCGGCAAACCGCGATGCAACGCAACGATTACGTTTGGCATCGCCCCCTTTCCAAACCCGGATATGCGCGGACAAATGGAAGCCATGGCCCAGCGCATCGGCTTCCCGCAGCAGGTAATTGCTCATGGCTGAGAAACCGTCGAATTCGAAGCCAATCGAAGCCTGGATCACCGGCATTGGCCTCGCCACGTCGCTCGGCGAAGGTCTCGATGCGCATTGGGATGCGTTGAACCAGCAGCGCATCAATGTCGACGAGAAGGGCTTCGCGCCCTACATCGTTCATCCGATGGCGCCCGTCAGCTTCGACGCGCAGATCCCTAAAAAAGGCGATCAGCGCCAGATGGAAGCCTGGCAGCGCATTGGAACCTATGCCGCGGGACTGGCGCTCGATTCGGCGGGAATCAAGGGTAACAAGGATATTCTGGCACGGATGGACATGATCGTCGCCGCGGGCGGTGGCGAACGCGACCTCGTCGTCGACGCCGGAATTCTGAACGCGGAGGCAAAGGGCAACTCCGCGCCCGGATTTCTCAACGAACGGCTGATGAACGATCTGCGACCGACGCTTTTCCTGGCGCAATTGTCCAATCTTCTCGCCGGCAACATCGCCATCGTCCACGGTGTCACCGGCTCCTCGCGCACCTTCATGGGCGAAGAAGCCGCGGGTGTCGATGCGGCGCGCATCGCGCTCGCGCGGATCGCCGCCGGCCAGAGCGACATCGCGCTCGTCGGCGCCGCCCATAATGGCGAGCGGAAGGACTTGCTCCTGCTCTACGAATTCGGCGACTTCAACCTGAAGGACAAATTCGCGCCGGTCTGGCAGCGCGAGCAAAACAGTGGCTTCGCCCTTGGATCCGGCGGCGCCTTTCTGGTGATCGAATCCCGCGCGCACGCGGAAGCCCGTGGCGCGAAGCCGTTTGCCCGCCTGACCAACGTGGTTGCCGATCGATCCCGCCGAAAAGAGCCGGGCGAGATGACGTCGACACTCGAATCGCTGTGGTCGAAGCTGGGAAAACATGTTCATACGACCGCCATCATCACGGGAGCGACGGGGGCGGAGCCGGCCACCGGGGAAGAACTGGCGTTCCTGCGCGCGCACACTGACGTC
>JAFEFK010000303.1 GCA_018240625.1 Pseudomonadota bacterium | reverse complement strand
GCAATCGCTGATGGCGTTGTAGTCCGGCGTCGCCGTGATCCGCGCCATGATCGCGTCGCGATCGGCGTCCTTGGCGCGGCCCTTCTTGATCAGATCGTCGATCACGGACTGCGCGTGCGCCTTGCCCTTGTCGGCGCTCTCCTGATCGCGGTCGACCAGCACCACATCGATTCCGGCGCGCGCCGAGACATAGCCGACGCTCGCGCCCATGAAGCCGGCACCGATGATGGCGAGCTTCTTCACCTTGGCCGGCGGCACATTCTGCGGCCGCCGCGCACCCTTGTTCAATTCCTGCATCGACAGGAACAGGCTGCGGATCATCGCCGCCGCTTCCTTGGTTTGCAGGATGTGCGCGAACTGGCGCGATTCCACGCGCAGCGCTGCGTCCATCGGCAATTGCAGGCCTTCATAGACGCACTGCATGATCGCGCGCGCAGCCGGATAATTGTCGTAGGTTTCCTTGCGGTAGATCGCATTGCCCGCCGGGAACATCATCATGCCGGCCTTGGAATAGACCGGTCCGCCGGGCAGCTTGAATCCCTTCTCGTCCCACGGCGCGACCGCCTTGCCGCCGGCCTTGATCCAGTCCTTCGCGGTCTTGATGAGATCGGCGGCTGGCACTACCGCGCCGATCAGATTCAACGTCTTGGCCTTCGCGGCATTGAGTGCGTCCCCCTTCAGCAGGATCGACATTGCGTCCTGCGGCGCCACGATGCGGGGAATCCGCTGGGTGCCGCCGCCGCCGGGAAACAGACCGACCTTGATTTCAGGCAGCCCGACACGAAGCTTTGGATTGTCGGAGGCGACGCGATAATGGCACGCGAGCGTCAGCTCAAACGCGCCGCCGAAAGCAAGACCGTTGATCGCGGCGACCCAGGGCTTGCCGGAGGTCTCGATCTTGCGCAGCGTCTGCGACAGCTTGCGGCTCTCGTCGAACAGCATCTGCTGCGCGGCTTCGTTGCCTTTCGACTTGAGCGCTTCGGCAAAGGTCTTGTTCATGCCCTCCAGCATGGACAGATCGGCGCCGGCCGAAAACGCTTCCTTGCCGGACGTCACCACGACGCCCTTCACCGCGGCATCGGCTGTGGTCTGATCGACGATGGCGCCGAGTTCTTCGATGGTCTGGGCATCCAGCACGTTCATCGACTTGCCGGGAATGTCCCAGGTGACAAGCGCAATGCCGTCCGCGTCGGTTTCGACTTTGAAATTTGTGAAGGTCATGTGATGGCTCGCTTCTCTTCCCCTCCCCCCTTGTGGGAGAGGGTGGCGCGGACGAAGTCCGTGCCGGGTGAGGGGTATCTCCCCTCCCCCTTGAGGGGAGGGGCCGGGGGTGGGGGTCTCCGAGCCGGGGCGTGTTGCCACCCCCCTCCCCAACTCTCCCCCGCAAGGGGGAGG
>JAFEFK010000302.1 GCA_018240625.1 Pseudomonadota bacterium | reverse complement strand
CGCGAGCGCGCCGACAAGATTGCAACCTTGATGACCATGGAGCAGGGCAAGGTTCTGGCCGAGGCGAAGATCGAAACGCTGGCAGCCGCTGACGTGATCGAATGGTTCGCCGAGGAAACCCGCCGTGCCTATGGCCGTCTGATCCCCGCGCGCGGGCCGGGCATCTATCAAATGGCGATCAAGGAGCCGGTCGGTCCGGTCGCGGCCTTCACGCCATGGAATTTTCCGATCAATCAGGTCTGCCGCAAATTGTCCGCAGCGCTCGCGGCAGGATGCTCGATCATCGTCAAGGCGCCGGAGGAGACGCCGGCATCGCCGGCCGAACTGCTGCGCACATTCGTCGACGCCGGCGTGCCGGACGGCGTCATCAATCTGGTGTTCGGCGTGCCTTCTGAAATCTCGGAATATCTGATCCCGCACCCGGTCATTAAGAAGATGTCGTTCACGGGATCGACCGCGGTCGGCAAGCAGCTCGCTGCGCTGGCAGGACTGCACATGAAGCGCGCCACCATGGAGCTCGGCGGTCACGCGCCGGTCATCGTGTTCAATGACGCCGACATTGCGAGCGCCGCGCAGATCATCTCCGGCGCAAAATTCCGCAACGCCGGCCAGGTCTGCATCGCACCGACGCGTCTTTTGGTGCAGGACAAGGTTTACAAGGATTTTGTCGGCAAGTTCACCGAAGCCGCCAAGGCCATCAAGGTCGGTAACGGCATGGATGCCGATTCCAAGATGGGATCGCTCGCCAACCCGCGCCGCGTGACCGCCATCGAAGGCTTTGTGCAGGACGCGGTCGGCAAGGGCGCCAAGCTCACCGCCGGCGGCCACCGCGTCGGCAACAAGGGCTATTTCTTCGAGCCGACGGTCGTGACCGATGTGCCGAAGAATGCCCGCGCCATGAACGAGGAGCCGTTCGGTCCGCTGGCGCTGATCTCGCCGTTCACGACCTTCGACGAGGTCGCGGAGGAGGCGAACCGTTTGCCATACGGTCTCGCCTCCTATGCCTTCACCAGTTCGACCAAGACCGCGACCGCCATCGGCGCGGCGATCGAAAGCGGCATGGTGGCGATCAACAACGCCGGTCTCGGCATGCCGGAAAACCCGTTCGGCGGCGTCAAGGATTCCGGTTACGGCTCGGAAGGCGGCACCGAGGCGATGGAAGCCTACCTCAACACCAAGTTCATCAGCCAGACCGGGGTGTAAGAGCAGCCCCGTAATACATCGCTACTGTGCGCGGCGGCACTGCATCTTTCCCTCTCCCCTTGTGGGAGAGGGTGCCGGAAGAGGCGTAGCATCGACGGCGGGCGAGGGGTTGCGGACTCACGATAAAGCAAAACCCCTCACCCGGTTTCTCACTTCGTTCGAAACCACCTTCTACCACAAGGGGAGAGGGAAGAAAGCACGGGCGACTAGCGTCTCAGAACGACGCCTGTTTTGCCGAAATGCCGGTCTTTTCGATAGCCTTCGCCTCGTTCCACAACGCGTCCATCTCAGCGAGCGAGGCCTGTTCAAGGGTACGTCCCTTCGCAGCCAGCGCCTGTTCGATGTAGGCGAAGCGCCGCTCGAATTTCGCGTTCGTCGCCCGTAACGCGGATTCAGGATCGGCATCGACGTGCCGCGCGAGATTGACCAGCGCGAACATGAGATCGCCGGTCTCCGACGCGATCTCGGCCTTGTCGCCGCGATCCAGCGCCGCCTCGATCTCGTCCGCCTCTTCGCGGATCTTGTCGAGCACCGCGCGCGGATCGTTCCAGTCGAAGCCGACGGTCGATGCTTTCCTCTGAAGAGCCAGCGCCCGCGCCAAAGCGGGTTGCCCAGCTTTCACGTTTGCGAGCAAACCGCCTGTCAGAGTTTCCGCTGTCGGCTTGCGCGCGACGCGTTCGGCTTTTTCCTCGGCCTTGATACGCTCCCACGTTCCCTTCACATCCGATGGCGCGACGTATCCCGAATTATCGGCAAAGACATGCGGATGCCTGCGGATCATTTTTCGCGTGATGGCCTCGACGACATCACCAAACGAAAATGCATTCTGCTCCTCCGCCATGCGGGCGTGATAGACCACCTGCAAGAGGAGATCGCCGAGCTCGTCGCAGAGATCGACGAGATCGTTGCGGGCGATTGCGTCCGTTACTTCGTAGGCTTCCTCGATCGTATAGGGCGCGATGGTCGCAAAGGTCTGTTCGAGGTCCCAGGGGCATCCGGTGCCCGGCGTTCTCAGTTGCGCCATGATTTCGATCAGGCGGGATATGTCGCGGGAAGGGGTCATCATGAGCGGCACCGTGATCGCAAAAGAACGCATTCTCTATGCCGCAAGCCACGCCTTCATCCCAGTGAAAAGCGGATGATCTGGTGCGCGATCCCCGTAGATTGGCGCGGATGCCGGGGGATGCTATGGCATCGCCATGATCGATCAGGCCGCATCTGAAACCGCGTTGGTGCTGTTTTCCGGCGGGCAGGATTCTGCCACCTGCCTCGCATGGGCGCTGCAGCGCTTCGCTCGCGTCGAGACGCTCGGATTCGATTACGGCCAGCGCCACGCCATCGAACTAACATGCCGGCAGCAGTTACTCGACGGCATGAAAACCTTGCATCCGGACTGGGCGGTAAAGCTCGGCGAAAACCACACGCTCGCCATTCCGACGCTCGCTGAGATTTCCGACACCGCGCTGACCCGCAACGTCGCCATCGAAATGGGCGCGGACGGATTGCCCAACACGTTCGTGCCCGGCCGCAATCTGGTGTTCCTCACCTTCGCCGCGGCGCTGGCCTATCGGCGCGGCATCACGCATATCGTCGGCGGCATGTGCGAGACCGATTATTCCGGCTATCCCGATTGCCGCGACGACACCATCAAGGCCTTGCAGACCGCGCTCAATCTCGGAATGGACAAACAGTTCGAATTGCACACGCCGCTGATGTGGCTGGACAAGGCCGCGACGTGGGCGCTGGCCAACGAACTGGGCGGGGCAGGGCTTGTCGACCTGATCCGCGAACACTCGCACACCTGCTATCTCGGCGAGCGCGGCGCGCAGCACGACTGGGGCTATGGTTGCGGCGAATG
>JAFEFK010000301.1 GCA_018240625.1 Pseudomonadota bacterium | reverse complement strand
TTCACCGGTTGCTGGATTATGGACAGGAATCGTGGCGGAGACCTCGCCTGCTACTTGGCGGCCATCCACGAAGTGCCCGTGTATCGCGATGTTCTTATCCGGCTGCGGTTTCGGTTGGACAGACATGTAACCTCCGATGGTACGCACTATGCTCGCAGCACAGCCCATTCGAGGGCGGTGCTGAAACGTTTCACTGCCGCGGTGACGTGTTTTTTGAGCAGATTGGCGGCAAGCCGCGAATTCCGCGCCTGCAAGGCAGTAATGATGGCGCTGTGCTCTTCGACGAGCTTGTCGGAATTGCGTTCTCGCAAGGTCGCGATGCTCATCCGCGTGAGGCGATCGGCCTCCTCGATCAGGTCACAGGTGGCGCGCGTCATCCGGCCGTTGCCGGAGCACCGTGCGAGGGCACAGTGAAAGTCACGATTGTAGGCGATGAACTCGCTTTCGGACTTACCTTGAAAATGGCGGAACCTGTCCAGAGCCTTCAACTGCTCGTCGCTGGCGTTCTTTGCGGCTTCGACAATGCACGCGACTTCGAGCGCGCAGCGGAATGCAAACATATCGCGCGCGTCCGTCAGGGAGATCGGCGACACGCGATAGCCCTGACGCGGCATGACGGTCACCAGCCCGTCGCGCACCAGATGCTGAAGGGCCTCGCGAACGGGCGATTTGCTGACTTCGAACTGCTGCGCGAGCTCCTGTTCGCGCAGGTCGGTGCCTGGCAGCAGCTCGCAGGTGAGGATGCAGCGCTTCAGTTCATCGTAGATTCGGGTCCCGTGCATGACAGCAGGGGCTAGGTTTAGCTCGCTCATAACTGACTTTCTAAGATATTACGAGTTTGTCGTAAAGAGGGTTTGATCCCTTAGCCAAAGGTCATTAGTTGATGATAAACCATATATATCATATTGATTTATATATTATAATTCACAATACAAGAACGAAACGGGGTGGATCAACGCTTTGATCTTGACTCATTTCCATGCAAGGTGACATCTTACAAAAATCAAAAAAATGAAAACGTAATACGTCAGATTTGAGTCAGGGAGAGAAATGATGATGCGGTCAAGCGTTCTGGTTTCAGCGGCTGTGGCGACCCTGCTGGTTTCTGCTTCACTGGTGGAAGCGGCGGACAACGGCCCGCTCAAAGTCGGCTTCCTGACCGTCCGATCGGGCGCGCTGGCCGCCGGCGGCCGTCAGATGGAGGAAGGGCTAAAGCTTTGCATCGACGAACATCACGGCGAAATGGCCGGCCGCAAGATTGAGGTGATTACGGCCGATACCGCGGGGCAACCCGCAGTCACCAAAACCAAGGCGCAGGAACTGGTGGAGCGCGACGGCGCTCAGGTTCTGATCGGGCCACTTGCCGCATTCGAGGCGCTCGCGATCGACGACTATATCCGGCAGACGAAGACGCCGATCATTTCCCCTTCAGCCGCTGCAGAAGATCTCACTCAGCGTAAACTCAACCCATGGTTCGTGCGCGCGGTCGGCACCTCAGCGCAGCCGTATCATCCGTTCGGCGAGTATGCTGCCAAGGAATTACACTACAAGAAGATCGCGATCATCGCCGACGACTTCGCGTTTGGCCATGAAATTGCTGCGGGCTTCCAGCGCATGTTCGAGCAGAACGGCGGCAAGATTGTCCAGAAGCTGTGGTCGCCGCTCAACACCGCGGAATATGGCACCTACATCACGCAGATCGATCCGAGCGTTGACGCGGTTTTCGCGGCTTTCGCCGGTGGCAATGGCATCAAGTTTCTCAGCGAGTACAAGAACTACGGCATGCAGAAGCCGGTGCTGGGCTCCATGACCACGGTCGACGAAGGCATTCTCAAGCGTATGGGCGATGAGGCTCTCGGGGTCATTTCCGCAGGTTGGTACAGTGCGGCGACCGATACGCCGACCAACAAGAAATTCGTCGCGGCGATGCGCAAGGCCTACGGCGCCGATCCGGGCTACTATTCCGTCGGCGCCTACATGGCCTGTCAGTTCCTCAACAACGCGCTCGAGCAGGTGAAGAGCGACACGTCGAACAAGGAGGCTTTCATGAAGGCCTTGCGCAACGTCAACATCACCGACAGTCCGTATGGGCCCGTAAAGATCGACAAGTACGGCCAGCCGATTCTCGACATCACCATCCGCAACGTTGAGAAGAAAGACGGCCGGTTGCAGAATGTCGTCATCAAGACCTATCCGTCCGTGAGCCAGTTCTGGACCTATGGCGCGGAGGAATTCCTCAAGAGTCCGGTTTATTCACGCGACTGGACGCCGGCGAAGTAATTCGCGCCGCCGGGAGGGATTCGCATGAATTTCTGGATCATCCAGGGTCTGAACGGTTTGGCATTCGGATCCCTCCTGTTCATTCTGGCGTCCGGTTTCTCGCTGATTTTCGGTCTGATGCGGATCGTCAATCTCTCGCATGGCGCTTATTTCATGCTCGGCGCCTATGTCGGCTTATCCGCGATCGAGGCAGGGGCCAATTTCTGGGTTGCCATTCTGCTCGGCGGCATCGCGATCTGCGTTCTCGGGACGCTGATCGAACGGTTTGTCCTGCGCCGCCTGAACGGGCAGCCGTTGGCGCAGGTGCTGGTCACGCTCGGCATCGCGTTCATCATTGCCGACGCTTGCGTCTGGATCTGGACCGGCGATCCGCGACCGGTGCCGATGCCCGCGGAACTGACCGGAGCGTTTCGCGTCGCGCAGCTCGCGTTTCCGATCTATCGTCTGTTTGTGATCGGGGTGGCGTTTGCGCTCGCTGCCGCGCTGTGGTTTTTGCTCGAGCGCAGCCGCCTTGGCGCAATGATCCGCGCCGGTGTCGATGATCTGGCTATGGCGCGTGCCATGGGAATCCGAACCTCGCTGTTGTTTTCGGCGGTGTTCTGCCTCGGCTCCGCGCTGGCGGGCGCGGGCGGTGTTCTGGCGGGCCCGATCCTGTCGGTGTATCCCGGCCTCGATACTGACATGCTGCCGCTCGCGCTGGTGGTGGTGATCCTGGGCGGGGTCGGCAGCCTGCTCGGCGCCTTCGTCGGCAGCCTGATCATCGGCTTCATCTATAGCTACGGTCAGGCACTGTTTCCGGATCTCGCCTATGTGATCCTGTTCCTGCCGATGGTTCTGGTGCTGACGTTGCGGCCGACAGGCTTGTTCGGAAGACAGGCCATTTGATGCGGACGCCGACCTTCAATTGGGTATTGTGGCTACTCGGCTTGGCTGCGTTGCTGGCGCTGCCATGGCTGGTGACCTCCGAATACTACATCAACATCGCCAGCCAGATCGTGATTGCGGCCATTCTTGCGCTGAGCCTCAATCTCCTGATCGGCTTTGGCGGCATGATCTCACTGGGACATGCGGCCTATCTCGGTGTCTCGGCCTATCTCGCGATCTATATGACGGCCCATGCCGGATTTGGGCAACTCTCGGGGGCCTTGATCGCGATCGGCAGCACCACCGCGCTGGCGATGCTGTTTGGCTATCTCTCGCTGCGTGCATCCGGGCTCGGTTTCCTGATGATTACGCTCGCGCTTGGCCAGATCCTCTGGGGCATCGCTTATCGCTGGGCGAGTCTCACCGGCGGTGACAACGGCCTCGGTGGAATGAAGCGTCCGCACCCGTTCGGTCTCGACCTGACGCATCCGGCGATCTTCTATTACTTTGTATTGTTTTTCCTCGGCCTCGCACTCTGGTGCATTGCGCGCTTCATCCAGTCGGGACTCGGCCAAAGCCTGCAAGGCACGCGCGATCAGCCGCGCCGCATGCGCGCGCTGGGCTATAATGTGTGGCTGATCCAGTGGCTGAGTTTCGTCTTTGCGGGATTCTGGGGCGCGGTCGCGGGACTGCTCTATGCCTACTATCACCAGTTCGTCAGCCCGCAGGCGCTGCATCTGACGACATCGGCCGAAACGTTGCTGATGGTGATCGCGGGCGGCACCGGCACGCTGTTCGGTCCCGTGGTCGGAGCGGCCCTCGTGGTCATCCTCAAGAACGTCGTCAGCGCCTACATCACGCGCTGGCTGATCCTGCTCGGAGCCATCTTCGTCGCCATCGTCCTGTTCATGCCTGAAGGTCTGCTGCCGGGGCTGGCCGCCTGGATACACCGGCTCAAGGAGTGTTTGCACGGAGACAAGAAGACGACCGGCGTGTCCGCCATCACCAAGGATCGCGTGTGATGACGACACCAGCTCTGGAAGTGAGCGGACTCTCTCGTTTCTTCGGCGGATTGCCCGCGGTGCGCGACATCTCGATGCGCGTGCCAGCCGGCGAGCGGCGGTTGTTACTGGGTCCGAACGGGGCAGGCAAAACCACGTTCTTCAATCTCATTGCCGGTGATTTTCCGCCTTCACAAGGAGAAATCCGGATCTTCGGCGAGAACGTTACCCGGAAATCCTCCAACCAGCGCACCCATCTCGGTATGGCGCGGACCTACCAGATCATCACGCTGTTTCCGAAAAATACGCTGCTTCACAACGTGGTCATTTCACTCGTGGGATTGCGAAAGCTGCGCTTCAATCCATGGTCCGACCTACGGCAGCAGGCTGCGCTTTGGGACGAAGCACAAGCAACGCTCGCGCTTGTCGGTCTTGATCACCTGGCCGAGCGGACCGTGATGGAAACCAGCTATGGCGAACGGCGGCGACTCGAGATTGCCATGGCGTTGGCGCAAAAGCCGAAGCTTCTTTTGCTCGACGAGCCGTTGGCCGGTCTATCCGCGGACGAACGAAAGGATGTCCAGCACCTACTGCAATCCATTCCGCGCGACGTGACCATCGTCATGATCGAGCACGATATGGATGTGGCGCTTGCCTTTGCCGATGTGATCACGGTGATGCAGCATGGCCAGGTGGTCGTGGAGGGAGGCCGCGCCGACGTCGTCGCCGATCCCAAAACGCGAGAGGTGTATCTTGGACACTGACGCGCTCACCATCAGCGGCCTGAATGCGTTCTACGGCGAAAGCCATGTCCTGCATGACCTGTCGTTCAGCGTGAAGAAAGGGCATGTGCTGGGATTGCTCGGGCGCAACGGCGCGGGCAAGACGACGTGCATCAGCGCCATCATGGGGCTGGTCAAGGCCAGGGCGTCGCGCATCGACCTGTTCGGTCAGCCGATCGCCGGTCTGTCGCCGGAAGCCATCTCACTGAAGGGCGTCGGTCTGGTCCCGCAGGGCCGGCGGATTTTTCCGTCGCTGACGGTTTATGAAAACCTCACGGTTGCGGCGCGAAAAGGTTATGCCGAAAATGGCGCGGGATGGAGGCTTGAACGAGTCTATGCCACTTTCCCGCGATTGTCGGAGCGTCAGCAGCAGCTCGCAGGATCGCTGTCCGGTGGCGAGCAGCAGATGCTGGCGATCTGCCGCGCCCTCATGACCAACCCCCGCCTCGTGCTGTTTGATGAACCTTCGGAAGGACTGGCGCCGCAGATCGTGGCGGAGGTCGCGGAAATCCTGAAAAAGCTGCGTGAGAGCGGACTGTCGATCATCCTGGTCGAACAGAACATCAAGCTCGCGCTGGAGATCGCCGATGAGGTGATCGTGCTCAACACAGGCTATGTCGCGCATGCCGGTAACGCTGCCTCGCTCCGTTCCAACGATCGGCTGGTGCAGCAACTGCTGGGTATTTATTGAGAGGGTGAATGATGAGATCGGTGCGCTTGCATGAGGACGACGGGGTGCTTGACGTTGGAGAGAAGGGAACTGGAAAGCCCATCGTTCTGTTACATTCGTTGCTCGCAGACCGCGCGGTGTTTGACGCAATCGTTCCGCTGCTCGCAAGGGAGCGGCGCGTCATCGTTCCCGATTTGCCGGGTTTCGGCGGATCATCGTCGGCCGGCGCGACGCTCGAAGGCATTGCCGACAGAATTGCAAATCTGTTCGACGGGCTCGAGCTCGGTACGGAAGCCGATGTGCTGGGCAACGGCTTTGGCGGCTTCATTGCAAGCATGCTTGCCATTCGTCATGGCTCCAGGTTCGATCGGCTCGTTCTGGCCGACACCGGCATCACCTTCACGCCGGAAGGCAAGCAATCGTTTTATGCGATGGCCGATCGTGCCCGCCAAAGCGGCATGGAAGCCATTGTCGACGTTGCGATGAAACGACTGTTCCCCGACGATTTCATCGCAACTCATCCGGAAATCGTTGCCGGGCGAAGAAGTGCGCTGGTCAAAACCAATCCCGAATTCTTTGCCGAAGCTTGTCACGCCCTCGCGGCACTGGATTTGACCGCGCAAATCGGCACCATCCGCAACCGCACATTGGTCGTTGTCGGTGAACTCGACACGGCAACGCCGCCGGAGATGTCGCGGGCGCTGGCCGCCGCTCTTCCCGAGGCCAAGCTGCAGGAAATTCTCGGATGCGGTCATGCCCCTATGGTGCAGGAGCCGGAAACGTTCGTGAGGGCGATTTCCGGCTTTCTTGGCCTGAAAAGCGCGGCGGATCTCGGGGCCGGCACTTAGACCTTGGGGAGTGTTGGCGATGCTGCAAGCGCCGATGCGGCGATACCCGTTCAAGGATCTCGCGAGCGACTTCGTGGATGATACCTGCGGACGCCGCGCCGCCCTCATCGGGTTCGTTGATAGTCCACACCAGCATCCACAGTCCTGCTTCAGTTAGTTTCCGGCCGAGGATCTGCAGCATTTGCTTCAGTTCACAAGGCTGGCGGCTCGCTGCGGCACGTCCAGTCCTCGCCGAACATCGCTGATGAGGGGTACGCAGATTGACATGCAGAGACAGATTGCACGCGTCCTAGACCTCATGGAGAGGTTCGCAGTTTGATTCTTTGGCGAAGCCGTCGGCCCCATCCTGGGCGATATTCGGCAACGTGCAAACAGCACCGCTAGAGCGGTTCCCATTTTGATGGAAGCGCATCGTCGAACACAGCGAGCCCCCTCTCCCGTGGGGAGAGGGTTGGGGTGAGGGCGTACGACGGCAATGTCACCATTCGGCCCCCTCACCCGGCACTTTCGTG
>JAFEFK010000300.1 GCA_018240625.1 Pseudomonadota bacterium | reverse complement strand
GGATTTCGTAGATCATTGACGTTCTCCCGGGCGGACATAAGAACTGGGAGAGACAAATGTCAAACTTAATATAGTTCAATTCGCCATTGTGGTATGAATGCACTGCAGCAATACGTTTATTATGAGATGATCGGCGAGAAACGGGGGCGAGAATACGCGATTCATTCGATATTCAACGCTAAACGTCGCCAACCATTGCTACAATCTCAATATTGTACTATTCAACTCCGATCGTACTTTCGGAGCTTTCATGTCAATTGCCACCGCCTCTAAGGACTGGGTCCCCTCTCTCAGTGACGGAGCGGGACCGCGCTATCTCGCGTTCGTTGCGGCGCTGGAGGAGGACATCGGGAACGGCGCGCTGAAGCCGGGCACACGCCTGCTGCCTCAGCGCGACATGGCGATGCGGCTTGGCCTGAGTGTCGGCACCATTTCCCGCGCGTACGCCGAGGCGGAAGCGCGAGGCCTGATTTCCGGTGAGGTCGGCCGCGGCACATTCGTGCAGCGCCCGCGCCCGGCAGCACCGATCAGCGGCACGTCGAAAGACCACGTCAACCTTGCCCTCAATGTGCCGCCGGCAACCGGCGAGGACGAACTGATCGCATCGGTGATGGCGGAGATCCTATCCGACGGCGCATTGTCGCCGCTGCTTGGTTACCTGCCGCATCAGGGCATCCTCTCGCAGCGCGAGATCATGGCGAGATGGCTCGCGAACTTCGGGATGACGACCGACATCGCGAACCTCTTCATTACGCACGGGGGCCAGCACGCGCTTTCGATCGCCCTGAACATGGTCGCGGCGCCGAAAGACACGGTTCTCACCGAGCGCTTCACCTATTCCGGTATGATCGCGCTGTCGGCCCAGAACGGTTATCGGCTGCACGGCGTCGACGGCGACGAGCAAGGACTTCTGCCCGACGCGCTGTCCGCGGCGTTCGCCGAGACCGGCGCCCGCGTGCTGTTCGCCACGCCAAGCCTTCAGACACCGATGGGGACAGTGATGGGCGAGAAACGGCGGCGCATGATCGCCGAGGTTGTCGAGCGTCATCAGGGATACCTGCTTGAAGACGATGCGTATGCATTCCTGTTCGCAACGCCACCGACGCTCGTCTCGGTTCTGATCCCCGATCGCAGCTTCTACATCACAAGCTTTGCAAAGTGCCTCGCTCCAGGCCTGCGCATCGCCACGATGGTCGCACCGGAGCAATTCCGAGATCGCACCATCAATGCGATCCGTGCGACGGGATGGATGGCTTCACCGATCATGGCCGAAGTCGTCGCGCGATTGATTCACAGCGGCGATCTGCTGCGGCAGGTGCATGCCAAACGCGCCGCGGCGGCGCGCCGCAATGCCATTGCCGAGCGCATCCTGGGGGCGTGGCTCGCGCCGATGTCCGGTCCGCCGGGGTTTCACCGCTGGCTGCCGATTCCGGCCGGGCGCACACTTATCGCATTGGTCACGCAAGCTGCCCAG
>JAFEFK010000002.1 GCA_018240625.1 Pseudomonadota bacterium | reverse complement strand
TGTCGAAAAACACGAATACGTCGCACCCCTGTGATTTCCATGATCTGATGCGCCTGGCCCAAGCCGCCAAGGTCGTTGATGTGTAATGGCCTTTGTATCTTCCGCCGGGGCCGTGTCCGCGCACGTAAACAAAATCCGCAGTGCGTTTCCAGGGCGCCGGAGCGTCGTGATGATCGGAGATGCAAAGGGAGACGTTTCGTTCCGTCAGAATGCGCATGATCTGCGGCGCATACCAACTCGGGTGGCGAAACTCGAAACTGTAACGTCTCTTTCGCGGCAACCTATGAAGAAAGGCAGACAGGCGATCCGCATCGGCCCGAAAATAGGGAGGCAGTTGAAAAAGCACGGGCCCGGCCTTACTGCCAAGATACGACAAACGGTCCTCCAGCAACCCGAGGCTGTTTGCCGAACTCGCCGAGAGCCGCTTCCAGTGGGTAATGAACTTGGAAGCCTTCCAGGTGAAGACGAAGTTCTTGCCGGTTTGATCTCGCCAGTTCTTTACAGTGTTCGGCGTCGGCGTCCGGTAAAACACGCCATTGAGCTCGGCACCGTCAAATTGGCTGGCGTAATATTGCAGCTGCGCTTTGATGGGAAGCCCTTCGGGGTAAAAAGGCCCGCGCCAGGAATCATAGTGCCAGCCCGATGTGCCGATCAGAATGCGGGCCATGAGAATTTTCTATCGGCTGCGTTCTGCCCACGCGGCTTCTTGCTCTGCAAACCGGTAAGGAATCTGGACGACAAGTGACTCGGCCATAATTACCCCTCCCGTTCGCCTGCTTCGATCTCGCCGGCGACGAGTTCGTGTCCATCGTTCCAAAGCGCGAAATCGCCGGTCCCCGCCGGATAAGGGTTGGCCTCCGCCGGAATGCCGTCTGTTGCGGCTTGCTTGCCTTGTTCGAACGGATCCGGAGGCGTGTCCATTTTGTGTCCTCGCTAAGCTCGTTACGCCGCGCGGGCATGCGGCGCGAGAGCGTCAGGATTTTTTCTTCTTCGCCTTTTTGGGGACCTTCTTCCCCTTCTTCCGAGCCTTCGACAATCCAATGGCGATTGCCTGCTTCTTGCTTTTCACCTTGCCGCCTTTGCCTTTGCGGCCGCTTTTCGCGGTGCCCTTCTTGTAGCGATGCATTTCGCTTTTCACGTCGCTTCCGGAGCTTTTGGAGTATTTTCGCTTCTTCGCCTTCTTGGCCATGTTCATCCCTCTAATGTTGGCGATGGAACAATCGGAGAGGCTGAGGTTGGTTCCATTGGACGGCCGGCCGTCCGTCGAAATGCAACTCCGTAAGAACTCGTGAGTTGGCAACAGAGGTTTTGATGGAGGATTGATGATGAAGGCAGCGGTTGCGGTTT
>JAFEFK010000029.1 GCA_018240625.1 Pseudomonadota bacterium | reverse complement strand
GTTCGCGGTCGCCGATGGCCGCGTGATCCACGATGCTGGCGGATCGGAGGTGCAAGAACTTGCTTTCGTACTGGCCTGTGCAATCGACTATCTCCGGGCGCTGGAAAGCGAGGGTGTTCCGCTCGATGCCGCGCGCGAGATGATCTATGTGCGGCTTTCCGCCGATGCCGATCAATTCCTGACGCTGGCAAAATGCCGCGCGTTGCGGCTGTTGTGGGCGCGCATCGAGCAAAGCTGCGGCCTTGCGCCCAAGCCGCTGTTCATCGCGGCGGAGACCGCGTGGCGGATGCTGACCCAGCGCGACCCCTACGTGAACATGCTTCGCGCGACCATCGCGACCTTCTCGGCGGGCCTCGGCGGCGCTAATTCGATTTGCGTATTGCCCCACACGCTGGCGCTCGGATTGCCGGATGCGTTTGCGCGGCGCGCCGCGCGCAACACGCAACTGATCCTGCTGGAAGAGTCCAACCTGGCGAAGGTGTCCGATCCTGCCGCCGGCTCAGGCGGCATCGAGGCGCTGACGCGAGAGTTGTGCGAGGCGGCGTGGGCGCAATTCCAGGTCATCGACAAGGCCGGTGGCGTATTCGCCGCGCTGGAACAGAACCTGATCCAGACCAAGGTGGCCGCCACCCGTGCGGTCCGCGAGGCCAATGTCGCAAAACGCCGCGACGTACTGACCGGCGCCAGCGAGTTTCCGAACCTGCACGAGAAGCGGGCCGAGGTGCTCGACGCCAAACCGGTGACGCTCGCGCCCTACGGCGAGGCAAAAATCAAATTCGATGCGCTGACCCCGATGCGGCTGGCCGTGCCCTTTGAAAAACTTCGCGACCGCTCCGATAATCTGCTGGCAGCGAACGGCGCGCGGCCAAAGGTGTTTTTGGCCAATCTCGGCCCGCCCGCCGATTTCACCGCGCGCGCGACATTTGCGAGGAGCTTTTTTGAAACCGGCGGAATCGAGGCGGTCGACTCCTCGCTTGCTGAAATCGAAGCTTTCTTCACCTCTCCCCGCCAGCGGGGAGAGGTCGGATTGCGCAGC
>JAFEFK010000299.1 GCA_018240625.1 Pseudomonadota bacterium | reverse complement strand
CCGATCGAGACCCTGCGTCATGGGCTGCTGCTTAGTTTCAAGCCGCTCAATCTCGACGTACTGCCCCTCTATATCGTCCTGATGGCATTCTTTCCGCCGGTGCTATGGATGATGCTCCGCAAGCCGGACCTGACCATGCTGGCGTCGCTGGCGCTTTACTTCGCAGCCCGCCAATTCGGCTGGAATTTGCATGGATACCCGGCCGGCGAATGGTACTTCAATCCGTTCTGCTGGCAGTTGCTGTTCATGTTCGGCGCATGGTTCGCGCTCGGCGGCGCGCGGGAATCGCGATCGATCATCAATTCGCCGTGGCTGCTGTACCTCGGCATCGCCTATCTGATCTTCGCGCTGGTGATGACCATGGCCGGCCGGTTTGAAGCGTTCGGCGATCTGTTCCCGCGGTGGCTGTACGATATCTTCAATCCAAACGACAAAACCAACCTCGCGCCCTATCGGGTCCTGCATTTCGTCATCATCGCGTTCTTTGTAACGCGATTTGTCCCTAAGGACTGGCGCGGTCTGGAATGGAAGGTATTTGAGCCCGTTATCAAATGCGGCCAGCAGTCGCTCGCCGTGTTCTGCGTGGGGGTATTCCTGTCTTTCGTCGGTCACTTCGAACTGATGATGAGCTCAGGATCGTTGTTCGCCCAGATCTTCGTCAGCGTCTCCGGCATCGCGATCATGACCGTCGTTGCCTACTACATCTCCTGGTCGAAAAAGCAGGACAAGCCTCTGCCGAAGCCGGCGGCGGCCTCCGCCTCTGCTCCGGCAAGAGCCGCCGAGTAACCGCGGCTACCCAACCGGGGCCTTTCCGTTCCGATAGAATCGGAGCGGAGTTCTGGATCTTTGTTTTGACGCGTTTTTCTTGACGCGGACCGGTATCCACTTCGCTCGAAAACGCTCTGGCCGTCACGCCCTGAGATTGGACATGACCACGGCGCCGACGTCGGTATAGACGCCGACGAGCGGCCCTACGATCCTGTGCAGGCCGTTCTTGGAAATCAGCGTGTCGTGCAACACCAGATGGTCGATGCCGGTGGTCAGGAAGCAGCGCATCGCGTCGCGCGGGGTCTCCACGATCGGTTCGCCCTTGATGTTGAAGGACGTATTGATCAGGACCGGCACGCCGGTCAGCGCCTCGAATTCCTTGAGCAGCCGGTAAAGCGTCGGATTGGTGCTCTCACGCACGGTCTGCACGCGCGCCGTACCGTCGACATGAACGATTGCTGGAATGCGATCGCGCCACTCTGGCCGAACCGGTTTTGCGATCAGCATGAATGGCGAGTCCTCGCTGCCCTCGAATATGTCCGTCATACGCTCCGCCAGGACGAGCGGCGCGAACGGCCGGAATGGCTGGCGGTGTTTGACCCGGCTGTTAAGGATGTCCTTCATCTCGGCCCTGCGCGGATCGGCGATGAGGCTGCGATTTCCGAGCGCCCGCGGACCGAATTCGGACCGATCCTGAAACCAGCCGATAACTTTCTGGTCTGCGAGAAGCTTCGCGGTTTCGGCGTAGATGTTCGAGCTCTTCACCGCCGTGGTCTGGACCTTTACCATCGAGCGCTGGGTCGCGGCGCGCACATCCTCGGCGGAATAGCTGCGGCCGACGTAGGCATGCTCCATCACAAAGCCGCGGCGCTGTTTCAGCACTTCGAGCCAGCCATAATAGGCGCAGCCGATCGCGATGCCGTCGTCGCCCGCGGCCGGCTGGATCCAGACATTCTCGAATCCCGCCTCCCGCGCCACGCGTCCGTTGGCAACGCAATTCAATGCCACGCCGCCCGCAATGGACAGATTTTTGGCGCCCGTCGTTTCCCGGAGCCAGTTGGCGCGGGCCAACAGCACCTTTTCGGTATCGTCCTGAACCCGCCATGCCAGATCTTCCCAATGCCGCATGGAGGGGCTGGTTTCCCATTTTCCGCCGGTGTCCGCGATATAGGGCTGGTTGAATTCCGCTGACCAGCGCGGAACCGTCAACCGGTTGTCGGTAATGTCCATCAACGGCTTGATCTGGTCGCGACGGCCATACGGCGCGAGCCCCATCAACTCGCCGCACTTATTCCAGTCGCCGAAAATGTAGGTCGAGGCGCGGCTGTAGAGCGCGCCGAGACCCGGCATGTTATAGAATTCGTCGCTGAGAAAGCCCCGGTCCGGCTCCATCCAGACCTTCTTCAGGCACTCGATCGTCTTGCCGCTGAATTTGTAATAGCTCTCGGATTCCCGCGCCAATGGCGTCGCCGTATCGCTTGCCGGAAACGGTTCGGTCACGTCAGAACGATAGCTGCCGACGCCGTCGACGATCATGATGACGCCGTCGTCGAACGGACTGCAGGCAAAGGCGCTGTAGGCATGCGCCAGATGATGCGATATCGACACCACCTTGTCGGAGCGCGAGCGAAAATACGGATGATCGTTCGCGTCCAGCCGCTCCTCGGCGGGAAGGAAACCCGGCATATCCTGATAAATCAGACGGTCTTCCATCTCCGGGACCGGGAGGATGTAACAATTGCGGACGACGAGATCGACGTCGTCGATGGTGATGCCTTCGGCATCCAGGCAATAGTCGATGACCTCCTTGTAGAATCCGCTGGCGTGCTTTTCACGCGTGATCCGTTCCTTGGCGATGGCAAATGCGATGGCGCCGTCGCGAAGCAAGCAGGCACTCACATCGTGGTCGTAAGTATTGAGGCCGAGAACATACGTGTGCTGTTTGGACATGAGCCTCTGGGTGAACAATTGGAGGAAACTCCGGCTTCATGCCCTGTGGGCTCAGCCAGTCGATCGCGACGAAGAACGAGCGTAACACCGCCCCGGCAGATGGCGAGATACCCTCGGTCTATGCGTCGCTGCCGTCACAAATTAGTTCATCTTGCCGCTGGAAAATATGTGCAAATGCGAGATGGTTTTGCACCCGCTTCCCGCCCATATCAGTTCCCTTCTTATTTGCGAATATCCCCCTGAAATTTGAACCGGATCGCTGTGCCGTGCGACCCTTGACCGAGCGTGACGTCGACCGTAGTCTTCGGCGGCTACACGCTCAAATTCATTGATCTATTCTTACGTTAAGCACCGAACTAAAACGGCCCGTCTGCCTTATATTAGCGGTAATGGTCGTCACCATAACGGTACCTACTCAAACGGTGCTTAACCAGAAACCGGGAGATTCCCATAATGACTCAGAATGGTTCGACTGCGCGACGCAGCACCATGGTTCGCTTCCTGGCGGGCATGGCGATGGTTTGCGCATACTTTATCGGTGTCACAAGCGTTTCTTCGCTTCTGGTTGCCGGAACGTCCACTTCGGCTGAAGCGCGTGGCGGCGGTCGCGGTGGTGGCGGTCGTGGCGGCGGCGGTCGTGGCGTCGGACGTGGTCGTGGCGGCGGCTGGGCTCGCGGTCGTGGCCGCGGTTGGGGTCGTGGTCGCGGTTGGGGTGGCATCGGCATCATCGCGCCAGGTTGCTACTACAGCCCGCGCTGGGGCCGCACGATCTGCCCGTATTGATCACAGCTCGGTCTCAGACCGGCAGTTGAAAGGTGCGCCGGTCCCCGGCGCACCTTTTTGATTCATGGATTTTTTGATTTATGGATTTTCTTCGCAGCGTCCGAACGGGCCGTGCAAACCAACCGCCATGAAACAGTCGCGCAGATCGACCGCATATTATAATTTCAGGGAAAAACAGCAGATTCAAAGGTTGGTCGGGGCACAAGGATTCGAACCTTGGACCTGCAGTACCCAAAACTGCCGCGCTACCAGGCTGCGCTATACCCCGATCTATTTGGGAAGCGATGTCGATACACGCTTCAGACGGCGCCAGCAAGCCGCCCGCGGGTTTCAGCGGGTGTTAAACAGCGGATGCGCGACCCGGTCTCCAGGCGCGATGCCGTATTTTTTCGCGGTTCCCGCAATCACCTCGAGAACACCCTTGGCCAGACCGCCCGAGGAAATGATCCGGGTCGAGAGCGGTTCGGTATTCTCGGCGATCCGCAGGATGCGGCCGTCCGAGCTGATAAAAATCATATCGAGGGAAATGTAGGTGTTCTTCATCCACATCGACACCTGCTGCTCCGGCGTAAAATCGAACAGCATGCCCTGCCCATCCGGTAACTCTTTTCGGTACATCAATCCGGTGGTCTGCTCCTCCTCGG
>JAFEFK010000298.1 GCA_018240625.1 Pseudomonadota bacterium | reverse complement strand
GTTCGAGAAGGCCGCCGGATACAGCCGCGCCGTGGTCGATGGCGACTTTGCGTTCGTCGCCGGCACCACCGGCTATGACTACACCACGATGACGTTGCCCGCCGATGTCACCAATCAGGCGAAGAACTGCTTCAAGACCATCGGCAATGCGCTCACAGAGGCCGGTTTCGCCATGGCCGATATCGTGCGTGCCACCTACTACATCACCAACGCTGCCGATGCCGATGCGGTGTTTGCCGTGTGCGGTGAAACGCTCGGCGAGATCAGGCCGGCAGCGACGCTGCTCGTGGTCGCTGGTCTCTATAAGCCGGAGATGAAGATCGAGATCGAAGTCACGGCCAAGCGGCGTACCTGACCCTCGCGCCAAGATGTCGCACTTCATCCGTTGACTTGCGCGCGCGTGAGCCTACCTTGAAAGCATCATGTCGAACGTCTGCAGAAACCGTCTGTTGTTGCGCGCAGGTCACCTCATCGCAGGAGCGTGACCCGGGCGGGCGCGGGCGCCGTCCGGGACAGATTTCCGTTCGATCTTTCAGTTCAGTCATTTCGTCAATCACCGCTTGCGGCGCTTTGCGCGCTGAAAGCGGCATCTCCGCGCCATCTGATTGACAGCAACGCCAGCCATCGTGAGCATCATGCGCAACGACCTGCAAACCCGCCTGCCGTCCATCGTCATTACCGCGCACGACGCGGAGAAACTGCGCCACCTCGCCGACGCTGCCGCGAAGACGTATCCGGCAACCGCGGATTTTCTCTCCCGCGAACTCGAGCGCGCCAGCATTTGTCCGGCAAATCGCTCGATGCGCAATGTCGTCAGGATGGGATCCGAGGTGAGTTTTCGTGACGACATCAGCGGGAACATCCGCGAGGTCACGCTGGTTTACCCCGAAGCCGCGGATGTCGGCGCCGGCAGGATCTCGATCCTTACGCCGATCGGAGCAGCGCTGATCGGCCTGTCCGCGGGGCAGAGTATCGAGTTTCAGACGCCTTCCGGCGGCTGGCGCTCGCTGACGGTCATCGCGGTTCGCAACCACGCCTGAGAGCGCGCGCCGGAGACGTTACGTTATAAAATATCAGCGCCATGAATTTTGCGCGACGGCAGTCGCCTGCATCGCCGTGGAGTGCTACGACATGCCGCATGAACGCCAGTCATCATCACGACAACCATTCTCATGACGATCCCGGCCACGATCATCGTGGGCATGATCATGGCGGGCACGGCCACGCCGGTCACGGTCATGGCGGGCACAGTCATGCGCCGGCGAATTTTGGCCGCGCCTTCGCAATCGGAATTGGCTTGAATGCGGCATTCGTCCTGATCGAAGCCGGCTATGGCTTCGTGTCGAATTCCACGGCCCTGCTCGCCGACGCCGGCCATAACCTGTCCGATGTGCTGGGATTGCTGGTGGCATGGATCGCTGCTGTCCTCTCGCAACGTCCGCCGACGCCGCGGCTGACCTACGGCCTGCGCAACACGTCGATCCTGGCCGCGTTGCTGAACGCGATCCTGCTGCTGATTGCGTCCGGCGCGATCCTGCTCGAAGCCATCCAGCGCCTGTTGCATCCGGAGCCGATCGCAAGCCTGACCGTGATCGTGGTCGCTGCCATCGGCATCGTCATCAACGGCGGCACCGCATGGCTGTTCGCATCGGGCCGCAAGACCGATCTCAACATTCGCGGCGCCTACCTGCACATGATGGCGGATGCCGGTCTCTCGCTCGGCGTGGTCATTGCCGCCGCCGTCATCATGATGACGGGCTGGCTCTGGCTCGATCCGGCGATGAGCCTCGTCATTGTCGCGGTTATCATCTGGGGCACATGGGGCCTGCTGCGGGAGAGCACTGCGATGTCGCTGGCCGCGGTTCCCTCCATGATCGATCCCGGAGCGGTGCGCGCCTTTCTCGCCACCCGCCCCGGCGTCGTCTCGGTTCATGATCTTCACATCTGGCCGCTGAGCACCACCGAAACGGCCTTGACGGCGCATCTGGTTACGCCGGCGGGAAATCCCGGCGACGCATTCCTGACCGAGACATGCCACGAATTGCACGATCGCTTCGGCATTGGCCATGCCACGCTTCAGATCGAGACGTCAGGCGATATCCATTGCACGCTCGCCCCCGATCATGTGGTGTGACCGCATGACGAGCGCATGACGGCATGAAACCGCCTTTCGGGCCTTGATTTCATCGGCAATTTGTCGTTTTCAGGGGGCGGTCGCCAACGGCGAAATGCGCCCGTTCGTTCCCCAGACAATCCGGAGATTCTTCGATGCCGTCACCAACTGCGCCCGTGTACGCACGCATCACAGGACCCATTGTCATGGTTGGCTTCGGCTCCATCGGCAAAGGCACGCTGCCGCTGATCGAGCGGCATCTCGACTACGACAAGTCGCGCGTCACGGTGATCGATCCAAAGGATGAAGGCCGCAAGGCGCATTGCGCGAAGCACAATGTGCGCTTCATCCAGCAGGGCGTGACCAGGGACAATTACCGCGAACTGTTGACTCCGCTGCTCACCGAAGGCGGCGGCCAGGGTTTCTGTGTCAATCTTTCGGTCGATACCGGCTCCACCGACATCATGGAGCTCTGCAACGAACTCGGCGCGCTCTATATCGACACGGTCAATGAGCCCTGGCTCGGTTTCTATTTCGATGCGTCGAAGGGTCCGGAAGCGCGCTCCAACTACGCGCTCCGCGAGAACACGCTTGCCGCCAAGAAGGCGCGCAAGCCCAGCTCGACAACCGCCGTCTCCTGCTGCGGCGCCAATCCCGGCATGGTCTCGTTCTTCGTCAAGCAGGCGCTGCTGAACGTGGCCGCCGACCTCAAGCTGAACGCCCCGAAGCCGAAGACCAGGGCCGAATGGGCAGACCTGATGCGCCAGGCCGGCATCAAGGGCATCCACATCGCCGAACGCGACACGCAGCGATCAAAAAATCCGAAAGAGCCGGACGTCTTCGTCAACACCTGGTCGGTGGAAGGCTTCATCTCGGAAGGCGTGCAGCCGTCCGAACTCGGCTGGGGCACCCATGAAAAATGGATGCCCGACAACGCGCATACGCATGAAGCCGGCTGCGGCGCGGCGATCTATCTGATGCAGCCCGGCGCCGACACGCGCGTGCGCACCTGGTGCCCGACCCGCGGCGCGCAATACGGTTTCCTCGTCACCCACAACGAGTCGATCTCGATCTCCGACTATTTCACCGTGCGCGACGCATCGGGCGCGGTCCTCTATCGGCCGACCTGCCATTATGCCTATCACCCCGCGGATGACGCGGTGCTCTCGCTGCACGAAATGTTCGGCCGCGCCGCGAAGGCGCAGGAGAAGCATCACATCCTCGATGAAAACGAGATCGTCGACGGCATCGACGAACTCGGCGTGCTGCTCTACGGCCACGACAACAACGCCTACTGGTACGGCTCGCAGCTATCCATCGAGGAGACGCGAAAGCTTGCGCCCTATCAGAACGCCACGGGCCTTCAGGTGACCTCCGCCGTGCTCGGCGGCATGGTGTGGGCGCTCGAGAACCCGAACAAAGGCATCGTCGAAGCCGACGAGATGGATTTCGACCGCCTGCTGGAAATCCAGACGCCGTATCTCGGCCCGGTGAAGGGCTACTACACCGGCTGGACGCCATTGACCGATCGCCCCGGATTATTTCCGGAAGACATCGACACGTCGGATCCCTGGCAATTCAGGAACGTGCTGGTGCGGTGAACAACCCGCGGTCATTCCGGGATGCGGGCGGAGCTCGCAGACCCGGAATCCAGCAGTCACTGGTATGAGATTCCGGGTTCGCTCGTGCTGCGCACGCGCGCCCCGGAATGACGACTCTCACTTCGTCTTGATGGGTGGCGCGACCTTTTCGGCGGGCGCTGACGGCAGCGCGGGTTGAGCACCAGCCTTCCTTGCATCGGCATCGGGTTGCGCGGGCTCCGGCGCGGGCGTCGTCGGACGCGTGCCGCCAGGCTTCGATTCTGCCGGTCCGTTCTGATTGCCTGCGGGGACCGAGGGCGCGGTCTGCGGTTGTGTCACCTGCGCAATCTCGGTTTGCCCGTGCGCCAGTTGCATCATCGATATGCCGGATATGACAAGACCGAATGCGACAATCGCGGCCGCGATCATCAAATCGCGCCGTGCAAGAGCCCGGCGATTGTTCGTGGATGACAATCCTCTCTCATTCCCGGCCATACCATTCACCGCAATTGTTTCACAGGACCAACGGCCGCCCGCTGCCGCCGTTCCCGGGGGAACCGGCGGATCAACAGCTATGCTGAACGAATAATAAGTACGTGGCCGGGAACGATCGGGCGCTAGAAACCATCACTATAAAATAGAATCATGAGTTGATCCCTTCACCTCTCCCCACCGGGGAGAGGTCGGCACGAAAGTGCCGGGTGAGG
>JAFEFK010000297.1 GCA_018240625.1 Pseudomonadota bacterium | reverse complement strand
GCAATATCGAAGTCCACGATGCGCCCCTCCCGCCGCTCGCTCGCAACTCGATACGCCCTCTCGAACGGGACAAATGACGGCTCGAGCAAGCCCACCCCGAGCACCAAGTCTGGCCGTCGGGCCGCCAGCATCACACTGACGGTTGCACCGATCGAATGACCCACGAGGAAGGCAGGCTCCTTGTAAACGCCAAGAAGCTCCTCAAGATCCAATTCATAGGTCTCCCAACTTGTTAGCCTTTCCGGAATTGCTGGCAATGTGGTGCGTCCATGTCCACGCGCGTCGGACGCGACGACACGGAAGCTTGCTGATAGCTGCTCCAGAAAGCGTCGATACGTTTCCGCATTGAAGCCGGTCGCATGTGCGAAATGCAGAAGCGGAGCGCAGCTATTCACGTTGTCCGACGTCAACGTCGCAATTTTGCCAACCCTAGAAGCGATCATTCTCAAATTGCCCGTCCTGCGCTCTTTTGATCCCACTCGTCGGCCGCACGATCTACACTCGCGGGTTGCGCCATGAGCAGCCGTAGCTGAGCCTGAAGGATCGCCAGATCGTCTATCGTGAAGTCAACCCACATGGCTGCTTAAACATCATCAGCTTTGCGGCGGAGCTTCTTTAAGCTGACGCGCGCTTCGGGGCATAACTGCTTACACAGAAGCGATGATTGGCCACAATCATTGATATCCGTCAAAACAACTTTTTCATTAACCATTGTTCTCACGCGTATCGTATTGTGACTTCCATGGCGATGGTTCCCTCCGGTGTGAGGGCCCACAGCTCCGCTCCTTTTTCGCCGTCAACGGCGCGGCCAACGACGCTGAAAGGCGCCGTGTCGAACAGTGGTGCACGGGCGCGCTGCGAAAACGATTTTAGCGTTTTTTCCGGAGCGTGATCGCGCGCAAGGTCGATCAGGCACTGCTGCGAGTAGGGTCCATGCACGACAAGGCCGGGATAACCTTCGACGCGCATCGCATAGTCCCGGTCGTAATGAATGCGGTGCGGGTTGAAAGTCAGCGCGGAATAGCGGAACAAGGAAACCGGGTCCGTCGTAATCGTTCGGCGCCACGGTGTATCGGCTGGCGGCTTGTTCCTTTTCGGTGTGACGCTCTTCTCTCCAGGCTTCACTTCTTCGCGGAACACTGTGTGATTTTGTTCTACAATCGAAAGGCCGCGAGGCGTGAAAATGCGACGGGTCTGCGTCGCGAATATCAACGCTCCGGTACCGCCCGACCGTAGCGAGACATCGGTGAACTCCGTCTCGCGCTTGAGCGCATCGCCGAGGCGGATCGGATCGTGGAAGGTCAGTTCGGTTCCCGCATACATCCGCCGTGGAAACGGCATCGGCGGCAGAACGCCGCCAGAGATCGGCAACCCATCGTCACCGAGAGTAGCCTTGGGCGACAGCGGCATGAAATACACCAGATGCCACCCCGGCTGGATCGGATCCCCGGGCCCTGGAATCTGGTCCTGCCGATCGAAGGTCACCGCAAGTCCGCGCAGCGGCGCCTGGGTGGCGACATCGTGCTCGACGATTTTCGTCCCGATGTGCTTGCGCAGTGCGTCAATGTCCACGTTCATCTTGATGCCGCTCCGGGTGGTGATGGTCACGACGCGGTTACACAGGCGGGAGTCACCAGATCGGGCTTGGCCTGTTCGAAAATGACACGAACCGGCAGCCCAAGTTTGACGTCCGTCTCCCTGGCGCCGCGAAGAGGGACTTGCATCCGTACGCCCTCCTCGAGGTCGATAGTGGCCAGAATGTAAGGTAAATCGAGCTTGAACCCGGGATTGAAGGCGTGATGGGTGATGGTCCAGCTGTGGACCGTTCCCCGGCCCGAGGCCTCGATCCATTTCACTTCAAACGAATAACAGACGTCACAAACCGGCCTTGGATAGTGACGGATTTTTCCGCATTGCCCGCATTTCTGAAGGAGCAGCCGTCCATTTTGGAGGCCATCCCAATAGGGCTTCGACTCATGGGTCGGCTCAGGAACGGGCTTGAGGTAGGTCTCCGCAGTCATTGCGATCATCCTTTGCGCATGATCGCGACGGATCCGTCGCCCATATCGCCGTATCCAGTCACAAGGCCGATCTCGGCTCCCCTAACTTGTGCCTTGCCGGCCTCGCCTCTGAGTTGACGCACAAGTTCAACAATGTGGTTCATGCCGACCATATGCGCCTGAGAAAGCAGTCCGCCGTGGGTGTTGATCGGCAATTTTCCTCCAAGCCGAATCGCTCCGCTCGCAACAAACGGACCGCCCTCGCCTTTCTTGCAAAAGCCGAGGTCTTCAAGTTGACACAGCACGATGTAGGTGAAGCAGTCGTAAATCTCGGCAACGTCAATATCTCCAGGCGAAACACCGGCCATGGCAAACGCCTTCGGCGCAGCCTTCGCGATCCCGAGGCGCGTCATATCCGGGCGTTGCGTGATGACGCTCGGTGAATCCGGATGGCCTTCGGCGACCCCCATGACGTAGACCGGTGGTTTGCGAAGATCATTTGCCCGGTCCGCGCCACTGACCACGATCGCCGCGCCGCCGTCGCTTTCCAGGCTGCAATCATAAAGTCTCAAAGGATCGGAGATCATGCGTGACGTCTGGTGATCCTCAAGGGTCAGCGGCTTCGTCATCATCCCATGGCCATTGAGAATTGCGTTGTGACGGGTAGACACGGCGATTTCGCCAAGCTGCGAGCT
>JAFEFK010000296.1 GCA_018240625.1 Pseudomonadota bacterium | reverse complement strand
GCGCACGTATCTGGTGCGGTTTCTGGCGCGGTAATCCCGCTGCGACCAAATAAAACGTGAGAAGTATCTGATTTTATTGGTGGGCCCGGCAGGACTCGAACCTGCAACCAGACCGTTATGAGCGGCCGGCTCTAACCATTGAGCTACAGGCCCCGCCGGAGGCCGCGCGAGGCGGCCATAACGGTGCCGACACCCCATACAATGCTGACACGCCGCCTGCAATCGGTGACATGGAACCATCCTGTCCACCGGCGATTAAATTGTCTGGATCATTTTGAAAACGCGGAGGCCGATGTGCTGCGCTGGGCGATCATCTGTCTGGTTATTTCACTGATTGCTGGCGGCCTCGGCTTCACCGGGATTTCCGGATTCACAAAACGGCTGTCGATGATTTTCTTCGCGCTGTTCTTCATCGGCTTCCTGATCCTGCTCGGCTTTGCTTATCTGGTCGTCGGCGCGACGGCGCATCCGGCACTCGCTTCAGCAATCGCTGCGATCAGCACCTGAAATCAGCTGCTTCAGCCGGCAAACGGACACACCCTCCCGATCTCGCGGCTCCCGAGAGCCCGAGGTTTACGGATGTCCTCCGCGCCCGCTGAAAAGAGGGCGCGCGGAACGCCGGACGCTCGATGCGCCCGCAGCCTCGTGTGTAAAATTGAGTTTTGGACACACGAGATTCAGTCACCACGAAAACATCGGATACATCCGGCGTTCCGCACGCGATGGTTTTTTCGGCTTGCTTCGTGCTCTCCCCGGCGAACGGTCGAAACCTGTCACCGTCGTCTCCGCGGTACTTCCATGCGCCGGTTGGCGCGCGAAAGAGCAGTCCGGATTTCGCAGGACCACACGACTTGGGCCGACGCGCGAAGCGCTGGCAGTGGGGCGAATCTCCACCCCGGCCGCAAGCGCGCAGCATGGTTCGTCTAGCCATCGGTGTGCCGCCTCACGCTCCTCCGGATTTCGAACGCACCCTTTGTACAAGGCGCACGCTCTCCGGCCGGGCTCGCACCCTGGCAACAGCCTCCGGCCTGACGCTGCCGCGTCCACCGCATCCCGTCCCGCGTATCGTGACGATCGCGAGCCGCCCCTCATGAGTGGAACGGGATGATGTGAATATAATCCTATATTGAAAAAATGTCAAGCCGCTCACGATCGCGATAAGGTGCAGCTCGGACGTAGCGGCCGGACCGCTCGGATTCCGGAGGCTCTCATGCGCGATCCCGACGCTCTTATCAGCACCGCACAACTCGAGGCACTGCTCGCCAATCCCGCGCTGCGCATCTACGACTGCACCACCTATCTCGAGCCGACGCCTGCGGGCGACCCCGATCCATACGTCGCGGTGCCCGGCCGCGCCACGTTCGAAACGGCACATATTCCAGGTGCCGATTTCCTCGATCTGCAAGGCGAGTTCTCGGATCAAGCGACGCGTTTGCGTTTCATGATGCCGAACACCGAACAGCTCGTGGCCGCGTTCAGCCGTCATGGTCTCGGTAGCGGCAATCGCGCGGTGCTCTACAGCGTGGGTACGCCGATGTGGGCGACACGGTTCTGGTGGATGTTGCGATCGCTCGGCTTCGACAACGCAGCCGTACTGGACGGCGGTCTCGATGCCTGGAGGGCCGAAGGACGCGCGCTGGAAAATGGTCCGCCGAAGGGTTATCCGGCGGCTGTTTTCAGCGCAAAACCGCGCGCCGAATTATTTGCCGACAGCAGCGCTGTAAAGGCCGCGATCGGTGCTGCGGACAGCGTTACGGTCAATGCACTCGGACCTCAATTTCACAAAGGTCTGGAGCCCAGCCGCTACGGACGGCCGGGCCGGATTCCCGGCAGTGTCAACGTGCCGGCCGCGACGCTAACGGATGCGACGAAAACGCTGGTTGCGCCCGCCGACGCGCAGGCGAAATTCACCGCGCAAGGCGTGACACGCGAGAAGCAGGTGATCGCTTATTGCGGGGGCGGAATCTCTGCGACCGTCGATCTCTTCCTGCTGCATCAGCTCGGTTACGACAATCTCAGGCTTTACGACGGCTCGATGGGCGAATGGGCCAGAGACGAAACATTGCCGATCGAAACGGATTGAGGCGGCAAACGCGATTGCGCGTCCCGGAGCATTTCACTTTGGTGGAAACACATCATCGAACGCGGCGAACTCCCTCTCCCATGGGGAGAGGGTTGGGGTGAGGGGGTACGGATTCTCGATATTGCCCCCTCACCCGGCACTTTCGTGCCGACCTCTCCCCGGTGGGGAGAGGTAAAGAGGCATTACCTGAGGAGCACGCGCGCCCGATCACACGAGAACGTAGCTACGCCATCGCCAGCCGCTGGCGCTGCCGGGCGCGGAGCAGCAGCGAAAACACGATGGTCACGTTGAGCAGATTCCAGCCGATACCGTTGAGGAACGCCGCATTGTAGGAGCCGGTGGCGTCGAAGATCACGCCTGAAATCCAGCCGCCGAACGACATGCCGAACACGGAGGCAAAGATCACGATGCCGACCCGCGTTGCAGCCTGCGAGGCCGGCATCGCTTCGCGTACGATGATGGCGTAGCTCGGCACGATGCCGCCCTGGAACAGCCCGAACATCGCGGAGATCACGTACAGCGACGAGAGACTATCGAAGAACAGATACAGCAGCAGTGCCGTTCCCTGAGCGACCGACCCGATCAGCAGCGTTGCAATGCCGCCGATGCGGTCGGCCAGGAATCCGGATCCGATCCGGCTGATGATGCCGAAGCCCAGCATCAATGACAGCATCTCCGCGCCGCGCGCGACGCCGTAACCGAGATCGCCGCAATAGGCGACGATATGAACCTGCGGCATCGACATCGCCACGCAGCAGGAAATGCTGGCCACCGACAGGATCGCGGTCAGCGTGTTGGTGGAGAGCCGGAGATTCACGCGCGGTGGCGGCGCGTTGAGATGACTGCGACGTGTCCCCGCCCCGATCAGCATGCGCAGCCAGATCAGCGCCAGCGTCATCGCAATCACGGTGAAGAGGCCGACCGCAATATGCGTCGTGCGCCAGCCGTGCGCTTGCATGCCCCAGTTCAGGAGCGGCGGCCAGATTGCGCCGCCTACATAGTTGCCGCTCGCCGCGATCGTGACCGCCAAACCGCGGTAGCGGTTGAACCAGTGCGAGGCCTCCGCCATCAGCGGACCGAACGTCGCCGATGAACTCAAGCCGATGAAGAAATGCACGAGAATGAACTGCCAGATCGAGCCTGATAGACCCGCGCCGATATAGCTGAGGCCGAGAATGCCGATGCCGAGCCCGATGGCGGTGACGATGCCGTAACGATCGGTGATTTTCCCCGTGAGCACGCCGCCGGACCCGAAGCCCAGCATCACCATTGTGAAGGCCAACGAGGCGGTGCCGCGCGAGGCGGCGAACTCGCCCTGCACCACCGGCAGCGCGACCACCACCGACCACATCCCGACGCTGCCGAGCGAGCCGATCAGCACGGCCACAATCAACCGCATCCACGCCCGGCGTGAGTCAGGAACGAATTCGGTCGAATCGGAGAGGAGTTGAGAAGAATTTTCCACGGCGCATCCAACTTCATCGGCATTGGTCTGCCGGTCAAGGCATCTGCCGCAATAGCGGGCATGCAGCGACGGCGGGGGGTCGACGAACCGGTCAAGGGGGCGGCGCAACGATCGCCCCTGACCGGCCTCGCGATTTGACGGCCAGCCCCGCTTTTCGCTCCAACGACGGTAAGCGACATATTTCGGCAGTAAAACAGCCCCTTAGAGGGTTCGTTAACCCTTTCCTAACCATACACCGGGCAAAATTTGCCCAGTGGAATCCGAGTGAAGTCGAGTGTCGTCAGCCGCGTAGAACGGGAGGAACCCGTGGACGCCAGTGCGGTGCCTCACTTTCGGAACGGCGGCCCATCGGCCGCTGCGCAGACGTTTGGGGCGCGCGAGCGGCACTCACGGGGGGAAGCGGCGACAATGGTTGATGTGACAGCCGGCCAGGGCACGGGCGCGCCGGGAACGGGTTTTCCTAGCCTCGGCGAGATCGGGACCATGCTCAAGCGCGGCGATCTGGCGCTGGCTTTCGGCATCCTGACGATCCTTGTCGTTCTGATCCTGCCGCTGCCGTCGGTGGTGCTCGATCTCTTTCTGGCGATCTCGATCACGCTGTCGATCCTGATCCTGATGACGTCGCTGTTCATCCAGGCGCCGCTGGAATTCTCCGCGTTTCCGACCGTCCTGCTGATTTCGACCATGCTGCGGCTGTCGCTCAACCTCGCCTCGACGCGGCTGATCCTGTCGCACGGGCATGAAGGCTCGGCCGCCGCCGGCCACGTCATCGAAGCCTTCGGCAACTTCGTGATGGGCGGCAATTTCGTCATCGGCATCATCGTGTTCGCGATCCTGGTGATCGTGAACTTCGTGGTCATCACAAAAGGTTCGGGCCGCATCGCCGAGGTCGCGGCGCGCTTCCAGCTCGACTCCATGCCCGGCAAGCAGATGGCGATCGACGCCGACTTGTCGGCGGGTTTGATCGACGAAAAGACCGCGAAGGAGCGCCGCAAGGCGCTGGAGGACGAAAGCGGCTTCTTCGGCGCGATGGACGGCGCCTCGAAGTTCGTGCGCGGCGACGCGGTCGCGGGCCTGCTCGTCGTCTTCATCAACATCATCGGCGGCATGATCATCGGCATCGCGCAGCAGGGCCTGAGTTTTGGCGACGCGGCGCGCAGCTACACCCTGCTCACCGTCGGCGACGGTTTGGTGACCCAGATTCCGGCGCTGATCGTCTCCACCGCCGCCGGCCTTCTGGTGTCGAAGGCCGCGGTCAGCGGCGCCGCCGACAAGGCGCTGATGAAACAGCTCTCCGGCTATCCGCAGGCGCTCGGCATGTCCGCCGGCGTGATGCTGGTGCTGGCCATGCTGCCGGGCATTCCGATGCTGCCGTTCCTCGCGCTCGGCAGCGGAGCGGCGGCGCTGGCCTGGACGTCGCACAAACACCATCGCGCCGCGGCGGCGGCAGCCAAGGCGGCCGCGTCGCCCGAAGCCGCGGCAGCGGCCGCGGCGGCCGCCAGCGCGGCAGCCGACGAGCCGATTTCGGCGGCGCTGAAGATCGACGACCTCAAGATCGAACTGGGCTATGCCCTGCTGCCGCTGGTCAACGGTCCCGACGGCCAGGATCGCCTCACCGAGCAGATCAAGGCGCTGCGCCGCTCGCTCGCGATCGAAATGGGCTTTGTGATGCCGGCGGTGCGGATTCTCGACAACGTCCAGCTCGAGGCCAACACCTACATCATCAAGATCAAGGAGGTCGACGCCGGCTCGGGCCGCATCTGGCCGAACCAGTACATGGTGATGGACCCGGCCGGCGGTCAGGTCGACGTTCCCGGCATCCACACCACAGAACCCACGTTCGGACTGCCGGCGACATGGGTCGACGCCTCGCTGAAGGAAGAGGCCTCGCTGAAGGGCTACACCGTCGTCGATGCCGCGACCGTCGTTTCCACGCATCTCACCGAGCTGCTCAAGACCAACATGTCGGACCTGTTGTCCTACGGCGAAGTGCAAAAGCTGCTGAAGGACCTTCCGAAGGAGCAAAGCGAACTGGTCAAGGACATCGTACCGGCCCAGATCACGGTGTCCGGCATTCAACGCGTGCTGCAACTCCTGCTCGCCGAGCGCATCTCGGTGCGCGATCTCTCGACCATTCTCGAAGGCATCGCCGATGCGCTCGCCTTCTCGCGCAATCCGGCCACCTTGGTCGAACATGTGCGCGCGCGGCTTGCACGGCAGATCTGCGCGCAGAACACCTCGATCAACGGCTACCTGCCGCTGGTCGCGCTGTCGGCGAAATGGGAACAGGCCTTCGCTGAATCCATCATCGGCCAGGGCGAGGAACGCAGCCTCGCGATGCAGCCCTCGAAACTATCCGAATTCATGACGGTTGTTCGCGACCGCTTCGAGCAGGCCGCGCGCGAAGGCGAAGCGCCGGTGCTGGTGACATCGGCATCGATCCGGCCGTTCGTTCGCTCGCTGGTCGAGCGCTTCCGCGCGCAGACCACCGTCCTGTCGCAGGCCGAGATTCATCCCCGCGCCCGGCTGAAGACAGTCGGCAGCGTCTGAGGGGTGCAGGCGTTAAGGTGCAGGCGTAAGGTCTGCATCCGGTGCGGCATTTACGCATCAGACAAGCGATTAGTGCCGAAGTGCAATTTCCGCGCTCGCCAGCCGCACCAGCCGCCTCTTAACATTAATGCGTTGATTATATTGAATTAACGAAAATCGGGTGCCCATACTGGGGTTGTCGGATCGCGCCGGTTCACGTCTTTTCACCGCTTTGTGAGCGCATATTCGGAACTTTGAGGCCAATTCCTACGTTTACAGCGCGCGACACCATGAACCCGTGAGCGGATGACGGAGACAAACCGCTAAAGGAAGTCAACGGCAGGAGGCTCCCATGAACCATTCGATTTACAGTGCGGATCGGACGACCCACTTAAAGATCGTGGTCGTCGCTCTCGTTGCAGGTATCGCGGTCGCAGGTTTGGGCATTTCGGCGCGCATGAATGCCGATGACGGTTTCACGCAGACGGCGACTGCACGCGTCATCAAGGCCGGCAAGCCCATGGCCATCACCAGTTCAGACACGATGATTGTTCGCTAAAGGAATTCAGGAATTCACGAGGCCTCTTTATCAGCCCCCCTAAGTCGCCACGTGAGTACGTAGAAGACCCACTAACCCCAAGTGGACTACGATGGAAAACGCCCGCTCCCCACGGGCGTTTTTCTTTTGTGCATGATGTTTCGGCTTGCGGCGCCCAAATCTCCTCGCCAACACGTCTCCTCACCGATCAGCGCGAGGGTGCCGGCACGGTCTCGACCAGCTTGCCCGCATACACCGGCGCCGACGTGGGCTTGCCATTGGGCGAGCCGCCCTGCTGCTCGATGGTAACCGCATAGGTCGCATTCTTGACCATGTCCGAATCATAGGACGCGAGCAGCGGACGCGCAGTGAAGTCGCCGCCACCGATCACACCAAGCGATCGCGGCGCTCCGAGCTTATCGGAGATCAGCCACAACTCGTAGCTCTTGCCGCTCTCCGCCGGCGCATCGACCTTGCGCACCGTGAAATCCTTCGTCGCAGCATCGACCGTCAGGATAAACGCCGGCGCGCCGCCGTCCTTTTGCAACACGGCGACGTACTGGCCGTGAAGCGGAGTTGCGGGCGCCTGCACCTGAACGATCTGAACGCGCGGCTTCTGGCGCAGCCCCTCGGGCAGCCAATCCGGCCGCACCAACTGGATGGCAAGTAGCGCAACAAGCGCCGCGGCCAGCGCGCTTGCCACCCGCGCTATTCCGCGCCAGCGCCGCACCTCGCGCGAAAACGCAACGACGTTGGTCTTGTCCGGGATTTTGTCGTCCGCCACGGCGGCTGGCGCATCGACTGGCGCGATTGGTGGCGCCGATGCGGTTTCCGGAAGCACCAGCGGCAGTTGCGGTTCCAGCCCGATGGCCGCGCGAATCTTGTCCCACACTTCGCCGCGCGGCTCGACTGAACCCACCATCTGGTTGAGCACGGCGAGCTTGCGGTCCCACGCGTCGACCAACGCCTTGAAATCCCCATCGACGGATATCATGGCCTCGACCTGGGCGCGCTCATCGGCATCGAGCGTACCGAGCACATACTCCGCGGCGAGCGCGATATGGTCTTCGCTGTAAGCCATCATGCCAGCCCGAGGCACTCCCTGATTTCCATCATGCTGCGGCGCAGCCAGGTCTTCACAGTATTCACCGGCGTTGAAAACTTCTCTGCCAGTTGCTCGCGGCTCCAGCCATTGTAGTAGGCCAGCAGAACGAGCTTCTGCCGATCCGGCTCAAGCCGCCCGACGCACTCCAACAGCCGTTTCAATTCCTCTGTCATCTCCCGGCGCGCCAGCGGATCCGGCGAGTCGGCAGCCACGTTCATCGCGGCCGGCTCTTCCTCGATGGATGACTCACCGCGCCTTCGAACAACATCAATTGCCCGGTTGCGGGCAATGGACGCCATCCATGTGACCGGCGATGATATTCCAGGATTAAACTGCCCCGCATTGTTCCATATCTTGACGTAGGCCTCCTGAATAACCTCCTCCGCGAGATCCTGACGCCGCAAGATACGCAGCACCACGCCGAAGAGTTTCGCCCGCGTGGCGCCGTAAAGGCGTTCGAAAGCGGCCTCATCGCCCTTTGCGACAGCGGCGATCAGCCAGACCAGTTCAGGCGGCGTCAGCATAAAACGTCCCTAACTCCTGTGACTTGCTGTGACGCGAGCGCAAGCGAGCCTTCGAAGGATGGGCCGCAGCCCTTCGAGACACCGCTTCGCGGCTCCTCAGGGTGACGGCGATTCAGCCTCAAGACATCCTGCTCTAGCATTGCGCCACCTCCTGATAATTTAGAACGCACGCGGACGCAAAACCGGAAACGGCGCGCCGCACCCCTTCCGCCGATGGCCCACACCTTTGCGTATCATAATCTGTGCCGGACCGCGCAGCCATCGTAGCCGCCGCGGCACGTGGGCCCTCAAAACACGTGGGCCCTCAAAAACAGAACCCGGGCAGAGCGCCCGGGTTCGATGGAGGAAGCGATTTGGTGGCGCAGCGGTCAGGCGACCGCGGCACCCATTCGTGCCCGCATCAAGCCGATGCTGTCGAGATCGGCCTGTTCGCGTGCGTTCTCTTCCGCACGTTCGCGAGCCTGGTCGCGCTCATCGAGCAACTCGACCTTCTTCAATTCCTCGAAGGCTTCGCCCAAAAGGCTCTTGGCGTCCTCGAGCTGAATGCGCAGTTCGTCAGCCGAGCGGGTCAGGTTCTCGCGGCGCTGAATGGCCGCCTTGGCATAGGTTGGATAGGCGAAATGCGTGGGATCGTTGATCCCCGCGCGCTCCTGTTCGGTCTCGATCTCACGCTCCAGGTCGACCGACATGCGCTGGAAATCAGCGATCATGCCCTCGATCTGAGCGACTCTCCGGCGCTTTTCGTCGACCTGAAATTTCTTCAGGCGGATCAGCGTTTCACGCGACTTCATCGACTCATACTCCCCAGAAGTCCCAGTCTGAACGCGGGACAACACCGGCACCCCAACTGGGCCCCACCGGTAACATTGCTCATGAGGAAGGGATGATGGCCTGACAAAGTTAGCGTTCCGTTGCCAAGGTCTTAAGGATTTGCTCCAACCGCCGATAGCCATCCGCAAGTCCCGTGACCTCGTCCTTGGCCTGACGCAGGAAATCTTCCAGGGCCGGATGCAGCCGGATTGCCTCGTCGACCTCCGCGCTGGAACCGGCCCGGTAGGCGCCGAGGCGAATGAGTTCCTCCATATCGGAATAGGTCGCCATCACCTGCCGCCCGCGGGTAATAACCGGCAAAAATGCGGGGTCGGCGGATTTCGGCATGGTACGCGACACCGACTTGAGAACATTGATCGCTGGGTAACGGCCGCGCTCGGCGATCGCGCGCTCCATGACGATATGGCCGTCGAGAATGCCGCGCACCGCGTCCGCCACCGGCTCGTTGTGATCGTCGCCATCCACCAGCACCGTGAAAATGCCGGTGATGGTTCCCTTGTCGGCACCGGGACCGGCGCGCTCCAGAAGTTTGGGCAGTTCGGTGAACACTGTCGGC
>JAFEFK010000295.1 GCA_018240625.1 Pseudomonadota bacterium | reverse complement strand
TGGGGATCGGCCTGCCCAACCACCGTCCGTTACATGCTGGACAAGACGAGTTTGAGTTCTGGGGCCTTCCTCGCCGGTGGCGGGGAAATGGGTGATTTGACGCGCCGGTTCGACTGGGCGGGCACATCGCTCGGCGCCCCGGATGCCTGGCCACAGAGCCTCCGCACGGCCGTGCGCATCCTGCTCAACACCAACCACCCGATGTTCATCTGGTGGGGTCCGGACCTGATCCAGTTTTATAACGACAGCTATCGCCAGACCATGGGTCCGGAGCGCCATCCCAGTGCGCTCGGCCAGAAGGGGCGGGAATGCTGGGCCGAAATCTGGCCCATCATCGGTCCCCAGATCGAACGCGTCATGAGCGGACGCGGCGCAACCTGGCACGAGGATCAACTCATTCCGGTGACCCGGCATGGCAGGCTGGAGCAGGTCTACTGGACCTATGGATACAGCCCGATCGATGAGGGCGAAGGCGTCGGCGGGGTTCTCGTGGTGTGCCGCGATGTCACGCGTGAGCACTTGGCCAAGGTCGCCTTGCTGGAACGCGAGGCCGAACTTGCGCGTGTTCAGGCGATAGGCCAGATCGGCGGTCTCGAGGTCGATCTGCGGACCGGGTTTCGCAATCGCAGATCGCCCGAATATCTGAAAATTCATGGTCTCCCCCCGGAAGCCGTCCATGAGACTCACGAGGACTGGGTTCGTCGCGTCCATCCCGACGATCGTGCGGCCGCCGAGGGACAGTTCATCGATGCGGTGCGAGGCGGAGACCACGAATATTCCGTGCGCTATCGCATCATCCGCCCGAGCGACGGCGAGATCCGCTGGATTTCCGTGCGCTCGGTGATCGAGCGCGATTCCGACGGCAACGCAGTCAGGCTGGTCGGTGCGCATACCGACATTACCGATCAGGTCGAGGCGGAACGCGTCATCCGGCAACGCGAGGAGGAATTCCGTACGCTTGCGGAGGCGGTGCCGCATCACGTCTGGACCGCAACGCCCGACGGCTCGCTGAACTGGTTCAATCCGCGCGTCTATGAATATACCGGCGCGGGCGCCGGCGAACTCGACGGCAGCGAATGGGGCAGGGTTGTTCATCCCGATGATAGGGCGGCCGCGGTCGCCGCGTGGACGCAGGCGATCGGCGGTCGCGGTCCCTACGAAATCGAGTTCCGGCTCCGCGGTGCCGACGGCAGCTATCGCTGGTTTCTCGCGCGCGCGGTGCCGGCGCGCGACGAGGACGGCCGCATCATCCGCTGGATCGGCACCAACACCGACGTGCACGATCAGAAGCTGATCGCGGGCGAGCTCGCCGAACTGAACGCGACACTCGCCGAGCGCGTCGAAGAAAAAACCCGCGAGCGCGACCGGATCTGGAACGTCTCGCAGGACCTGCTTCTGGTCGTGGACTACGACGGCATCTGGCGAACCGTCAACCCAGCCTGGACTCGTTCGCTCGGGTGGAGCGAGGCCGAATTGCTGAACCGGACCTCCGAGTGGATCGAACATCCCGACGACATCATCAAGACCCGGCTGGAAATCCGCCACCTGTCGCGCGGCAAGGCTACCATCCGGTTCGAAAACCGTTTTCGTCACAAGGACGGTTCATACCGCTGGCTGTCCTGGACCGCAGCACCTGATCAAAACCTGATTTACGCCGTCGCCCGCGATATCACCGCGGAGAAGGCCGCCGCCGAGCGATTGAAGGCCGCCGAGGAAGCGTTGCGCCAGTCGCAGAAGATGGAGGCGGTTGGCCAGCTAACCGGCGGCATCGCCCATGACTTCAACAATCTGCTGACAGGCATTGTCGGATCGCTGGACCTGATGCAGACCCGTCTCAGTCAGGGGCGGACCGACCGCGTCGGGCACTACATCAATGCCGCGATGACCTCCGCCAACCGGGCAGCGGCGCTGACGCACCGGCTGCTGGCGTTTGCGCGCAGGCAGCCGCTGGTGCCAAAACCCGTCGATGCCAATCAGCTCATCCTGTCGCTGGAAGATTTGCTGCGCAGGACCATCGGCGAAACCATCGAGCTGGAGATCGCGCCGTGCGAACGGCTGTGGCCGACACTGTGCGATCCCAATCAGCTTGAAAGTGCGCTGCTTAACCTCGCCATCAATGCGCGGGACGCCATGACCGGCGGAGGTCGTCTCGAGATTGCGACAGCGAACAAGAATGTCGGCGCTGCCGACGCCAATTCCTCCGCGCTGCTGCCCGGCGATTATATCTGCATCACCGTCACGGACACCGGAACGGGCATGACTGCCGAGGTAGCCGCGCGCGCGTTTGATCCTTTCTTCACCACCAAGCCGATCGGTCAAGGGACCGGGCTCGGTTTGTCGATGATTTACGGATTTGCGCGGCAGTCGAATGGCCATGTCGCGATCGACACCGCGCTGGGACAAGGGACTTCGATCAGGCTTTATCTGCCGCGTCATCGAGGCAGCGTTAATGCGGAACAGGCCTTATCGGCCGAAAAGGATGAAGCCGCGCGCACCGGCGAGACCGTGCTTGTAGTCGAAGATGAACCTGTCGTGCGCAGTGTCATCGTCGAGATGCTCCGCGATCAGGGATACGTGACGCGCGAAGCTGCGGACGGGTCGGCCGGGTTGCGGATACTGCGGTTGGACGAGCCGATCGACCTTTTGCTTACCGACATCGGGTTGCCCGGTATGAATGGCCATCAGCTTGCGGATCAGGCGCGGAAACTGCGGCCAGACCTCAAAATCCTTTTCATGACCGGTTATGCTGAAAACGCCACAAATGCCAAAGGCTTTCTTCAGCCGGGCATGGACATGATCACCAAGCCGTTCGATCTTGGACATTTGTCGCAACGCGTGCGCGACATCATCTCCGACTTGAAATAGTCGGCGAGCCATATCCGGGGTCGCGCATTTATGTGCTGACGCCATTTCGTCATATTCCATTTCGTTCCGTGCCAACCGATCGGAAATGCCGGAACGAATGGCGTTGCCGGGACTTCTTCTTCGCACATTTCATGATTGGAGGAAGTCATATGATCCGTCGCGTTATTGGAACTGCCGCAATTGCGATTGCGCTGGTGTTTCCCGTGTCGGCCATGGCGCAGGGCGTGCCGGGCGGAGTGGAACACGGCGCTCGTGAAGGCGAACGGGCGGCCGGCCCTGTCGGCGCGATCGTCGGCGGTACGATTGGCGGAGTCGTTGGCGGCGTGGCTGGCGTACTCGGCGTAGACCAGCGGCCACGCTTTCATCGCTATGTGGTGGAGCAGCACCGTCCGTCTTATCGCTATCGCGAGGAGGTTCGCGTCGGCGCCGTTCTGCCGGAAGCTGGCGTGACCTACTATGAGGTACCGGCCGAATACGGCGCGCCGCAATATCGCTATACGGTGGTGAACGACCGCACCGTTCTGGTCGATCCGCGAACGCATCGTATTGTCGAGGTCATCGACTGAGGTTGAGAGGAATTGAGCAGATCGTCATTCTAGAGCCCCGCTTCTGATGGAATCAGAAGCGGGGCTCTATGTTTTTGGTTTGACGCGTTTTCTTTACGCGAACCGGCCGCCACTTCGCTCGAAAACGCTATAAGGTGCGAGCGACTATCGTCGCGAGCCTCGAAGGATGGCGATCGCAACCGCATCCTTCGAGACGCCGCGCAGACCCGCGGCCCTCAGGGTGACGGCGGGTATTCTTGACCGCTGTTACATCTCGCCGATCAGGAACGGATTGGTCGTGCGCTCGTGGCCGATACTCGATCCCGGCCCGTGCCCGCAAATGAAGCCGACGTCGTCCCCGAGCGGCAGCAGCTTATCCGTGATCGATTTGATTAGCGTTGCATGGCTGCCGCCGGGCAGGTCCGTGCGGCCAACGGAGCCGTTGAACAGCACATCTCCAACATGGGCAAAGCGCATTTCCTTGTTGAAGAAGACCACGCTGCCCGGTGAATGGCCGGGGCAATGGAAGATGTCGAAGACGAGTTCACCGATCTTGACCTGGTCACCTTCGTTGAGCCAGCGGTCTGGTGCAAAATTGCGAACGTCGGTCATGCCGTAATTGCTTCCGCTCTCGACCACATGGTCGAGCAGATATTTGTCCGCCGTATGCGGACCTTCAATCGGCACTTTCAGCGCATCCCGCAATTCCGCAGCGCCGCCGACGTGATCGATATGACCGTGCGTGAGCCAGATCTGCTTGACGTTCACGCCGGTCTTTTCGATGGCGGCCTTAATGAGAGGAACGTCGCCGCCGGGATCGATGACGACAGCGTCCTTGGTCGATTCGCACCACAACAGGGTGCAGTTCTGCTGGAACAGCGTCACCGGGATAATGGTGGCGCCGGCTTTCGCCTTGGTCTCGTTACCTTGTGTCATGGGGGCACAATGCCGATTTTTGCGGCCTCGCCAAGCGAATTGAGCGGCATGGCTGGTTTGATCTGGCGTCGCTGGTTTGCCGGGGCGCCGTCAGGCCACTTGGCGGCGCGGCCGCTCGATATCGTCCCAGACATCGGCCAGCCCCGTGAACGGCTGCGGTTTGTTGATCACGTATCCTTGCGCGTAGTCGACACCGATTTCGCGCAATCTTGCGAGGATCTCCTCGCTTTCGACGAATTCCGCGATTGTGCGCTTACCGAGCATCTTGCCGAGCCGGTTGATGGTTTCGACCATGGCAAGGTCGATTGGGTCGTTGAGCATATCCTTGACGAAGCCGCCGTCGATCTTCAGATAATCTACCGGCAGGTGCTTGAGATAAGCAAAGGATGACATGCCGCTGCCGAAATCGTCCAGCGCGAAGCGGCAACCGAGGTCCTGCATCGCGCTGATGAACTGGTTGGCGCTCGTGAGATTGGAGATCGCGCTTGTTTCCGTGATCTCGAAACAGATCATGGCCGGCGGTATATTCTTCAGGGCGAACTGCTCGCGAACGAATTCGACGAAATTCTCGTCCTCGAAGGAGGCGCCCGACAGATTAATGGCGCATGTCGCGAGCCGGGCAGCCTGGGGATTGTCAAGACCGTCGGCGAGAAGGTCGAAGGCATTGCTCACCACCCATCGATCGATCAGCGGCATCAGTCCATAGCGTTCGGCCGGGGGAATGAAACTCGCGGGCGGAACGAGCCGGCCATCTTCATCCCGCAGCCGCAGCAGGATCTCGATGTGCATTCCCGCGTCTTCGTTGTCATCCAGCGCAAGAATTTCCTGGGCATAGATGCAGAAGCGTTGTTCGTCGAGCGCGTCGTGAATACGCTGAACCCAGGTCATCTCGCCGAAGCGCTCGAGCAATTCGGTGTCGCTCGGCGAATGGATCTGAATGCGGTTGCGGCCCTTCTCCTTGGCCATGTAGCAGGCCATGTCGGCCGTACGCAGCATGTCTTCCTTGGTCGTGCCGGCATGCGCAACGGGGATGGCGCCAATACTGACGGTGGTGTTGAAGAGCCGGCCGTCCCAACCAAAATTGGTGTCCTGGACGGACTGCCGGAGAGCTTCAGCGAGCATCGCTGCAGTCTCGATGCCGCAATCGGGCAGCAGCACGCCGAATTCGTCGCCGCCAAGCCGCGCCACGAGATCGCTTCCGCGTACGCTCTTTTGCAGGATGGCCGAAATTTGCCGCAGCAACTGGTCGCCTGCTTTGTGGCCGCAGGTATCGTTGACGATCTTGAACTGGTCGATATCGAGAAACATCAGGACGTGCTGCGTTCTGGTTCCGTCCAGTTGATCGAGCGCCACTTCCAGCCGCCGCTCGAATTCGCGGCGGTTGGTCAAGCCGGTCAATGCATCGTGTGACGCCTGCCAGGACAAGCGGTTGATGTAGGCCTGCTCCTCGGTCTTGTCGTGAACCACGAGCACAACGCCCGCAGCCTTTCCGGTGGCGTCGCCGTCGATGTGCAGCGGTGAACCGACCAGCGATATCGGCACCGCGCTCGAATCGGGACGGATCAAGACGTGTGAATGAGTTTCGTCATCGACGGGTTGGCCGACAAGGATAGTCTCAACCAACCGGTCGTTGTCTTCTCCGTTGCTCTGGTCGACAATGCGGACAACTGAATTCAGCGGCAATCCGTAAACGTCGTCCGCATTCATCCCGATCAGCCGTTCGGCGGCGGGATTGATGAAGTCGAGATGTCCACGAGCGTCCGTGGAGATCACGGCTTCCCCGATCGAGGCCAGCGTGACCTGTGCGCGCCGCTTTTCCGCGCGTAGCGCATTTTCAAACTTTTCGCGCTGCTCGATCAATTTGCGCGTGTGCCACAGCACCAGCAGCATCAACAGCCCGGCCGTGAACATATTTGCGAATGTCAGCAGCGTCTTGATGGAGCGCGACCCTTCTCCGAGGCTTTTGGAATAGGCCGCCGCGAGCGGCGTCAGGCGCTCATTGATGCGGCCGATCTCCATCTTGCGGGCGTTGAACAGCTCCGGCGCGACGACGCCGTCTACAATGTTCCGATGAATCATAGTCCCGAGATGCTCGAGCTGATCGAGGACAGGATCGGTGGCGATCCAGCAGCGGATTGCCTTGTCGAAACCGATCGAGCGGATTTTTTGGAATAACCAGATCATACCGGCAATGTCGTCGGGATGATTTCCGCCTTGCAGGAAGCCGGCGCGCGCTGCGTCGAGGTCCGGTGGCGATTGTTCAAGCGCAACGCGTGCGTCGCGATCTCCCATGGGTACCGCGATCGCTGTCGTGAATCGCGCGTAATCGCTTTCGGCGCGCGTATCCGCGTAGAGCGTCAAATAGTAGATCGCGTCCTTCTGCCCTCTCGACCAGCGCGCTTCACCGCCGATATAGGCGCGCACGGAGGACAGGATGTCGAGGCTGATGCCGGCCAGAAATGCTTGCGCAAGAATCAGGACGAGAAATGGCCAGACAAGTCGCAAAAAGCCGGAATTCGCGCGGGGAAGGTTCACTCTCATCGAACGTCACAAATTCCAGTCGAAGTACGGTGTGAACAAGCCGCAGCGTAAAATGACACAGGTTGCCCTCGGGATGGGCAACTCTGGCGGGCTTCGCGTAATGCCTGCTAAATTTGGCGAGTCAGCATCCAGCAAGCGCGAAGTTGCATGCATTGTGCGTAAAGCCGTTTGCGTCAGATGCATGTGTCTGGCCGCGGAGCTGA
>JAFEFK010000294.1 GCA_018240625.1 Pseudomonadota bacterium | reverse complement strand
GATCGCCCATCAGTACGGCGGGACCATCGACAAATTCATCGGTGATGCCATGCTAATCTTCTTCGGCGATCCCGAAACGAAGGGCGAGAAGGCCGACGCGCAGGCCTGCGTGCACATGGCGTGGGACATGCAGCGGCGTCTCGTCGAGCTCAATGCGAAATGGCGCGCCGAGGGCATCGAGCAACCGTTCCGGGCGCGCATCGGCATCAATTCGGGATACTGCAACGTCGGCAATTTCGGCAGCACAGACCGAATGGATTATACGATCATTGGCGCCGAGGCCAATCTCGCTGCGCGGCTGCAATCGATCGCCGAGCCCGGCGGCGTCGTCCTCAGCTTCGAGACGTTCGCGCTGGTGCGTGATATGGTTGAGGCCAATCCGCTGCCGCCGATCACGATGAAGGGCATCAGCCGCGAGGTGGTGCCTTACTCGGTCGCGCGCGTGCTCGACGCATCCGCCGAAAAGCATCGCGTCGTGATCGAGCGCATGGCGGGGCTGGATATCTTCCTCGACCCGGCCATGGTCGATGCGCGGGACACCGAGCGCGTGCGGTCCATTCTTTCAACTGCGCTCACCGCGCTGGAACAGCGTCAGCCGAAGCCGGCGACGTAGCGGGTTCGACCTGCATCGGTCGCAACGCGCGATTCTTCACCTCTCCCGCTTGCGGGGGAGGTCGACCGACGAAGTCGGTCGGGTGGGGGCATCTTTACCGCCGTCGCCCCCACCCCAACCCTCTCAGCGCTGCTCGCGGCGCGGCCCGCAAGCGGGAGAGGGAGCACGCAGTGCTCTGGTGATGGATTTCCCATCAAAATGGGAACGGCCCCAAGCATCGAGTGGCAAGGCTTACGTCACCCGCTCCAGCTTCTGCAGGCAGCGCACGATCGGCGGCATCGGGATGTCCGGAAAACTGACCTTCCAGTTGGTGACGCCGACCTCGCCGACATAGATGTCGCCTTTCGAATCCAGCGCCACCCCATGCGGCGCGAGGAATTTGCCGACCTCGAGCCCCGCGCCGGTCTCGCCGCCGAGCCGCGCGATGCGCTGCCCCTTGGCGTCGACGATGGTGAGGCGCGGGCCGAGATTGGGCACGTTGAGGTTGACCGGCATGCCCGGTCCGAGTTCGCCGACGATGAAGGTCGGATTTTTCGCACCCCCGCAGGCGCACAGCGCGCAGGGCCGGTGCAGGTTATTCCACTGCGTTTCATACTTGCCGTTGCCGTCGAACACCTGCACGCGATGGTTCTCGCGATCCGCGACATAAACCCAGCCGTCGGCGTCGGTGACGATGTTGTGCACGATGTTGAACTGGCCGGGATCGCTGCCCGGCTCGCCCCAGGTTTTCATCAGCTTGCCGTCGGGCGTGAACTTGTGGACGCAGGCATTGCCGTACCCGTCGGACACATAAATCTCGCCCTTCGGCGACAGCGCGGTATGGGTGCAGCGATGAAACGGTTCGCCGCTCATGTAGGGCGACGGCTTGTCCGGAATGCCGATGGTCAGCAGCACTTTTCCGTCGGGCGAGCACTTGCGCACGGTGTGGTCGCCGTCGTCGGTGCAATAGAGGTTGTCGTCGGCGTCGATGTGCAGGCCATGGGCGCGGTTGAAGACGCCTTCGCCCCAGGTCCGCAGCACGTTGCCGCCGCGGTCGAACACCACCATCGGGTGCGCGCCGCGATTGAAGGCGTAGATGCGGTCCTTGCTGTCGACCGCGACGGCGGCGACGTCGGTGAGGTTCCACCCCTCCGGCAGTTTTGGCCAGTTCTCCACCACGCGGTAGCGGTGGTCGCCCGAGCCTAAAGTGACAGTCATGCTCTCTCCCGATCTGCGCCGTCATTGCGAGCGCAGCGAAGCAATCCATAATTTTCACGGCAGCGACTGGATTGCTTCGTCGCTTCGCTTCTCGCAATGACGATGTGGACAAGCTATGGCCGAGCACATCGCTCCAGCAACCCCGCTTCGATCGCCTTGATCTGCAGCGCGAGGTACTTCGAGTTGATACGGCATTGTGCGAGGCTGCCCGCGATGAACCACAGCCCCGGCTGCGGCGTCCGCATGTACATGTTGCGCAACTCGTGGCCGTCGCCAAAGCCCCAGATCGGGCCGACGCGGCCGGCGACCTCGTCGCCGAACAGCTTGCGCACCAAAAATTCCTGCCCTTTGTAACCGGTGGCGAGCACGATCAGGTCGGCCGGGATCATTGCTCCGTCGCGCATCCGCGCGCCGCCGGCGGTGAATTCCGCGACTTCGGCGAATTGCTTCAGCGCGATCTCGCCGCGCACGATCATGTCGGAGCAGCCGACGTTGAAATAGTAGCCGCCGCCGCGCGTCAGATACTTGTATTGCCAGCCGGTGCCGTCAAAGCCGTCGTCGAGCCGAAAGCCTTTGGCAGTGAGGCCGTCGAGCAGCGCTTTATCGATCTCCTTGGATGGCGCCGTGAGAAGCTGGTGACTCCTGCGGCCGAGCGGCGTCGGAATCGAGGTCGCGATCAGGTCGTTGTCCTCGAGCGTTCCCTCGTTGTAGGCCGCATAGGCCAGCTGCGCCGAGGGCTCGATGTTGGTGACGAGGGTGGACGAACGCTGCAGCATGGTGACATGCGCGCCGCTCGAACACAGATCCTGCGCGATGTCGTGGCCGCTGTTGCCGGTGCCGATCACGATGGCGTTCGTGCCGCGCCATGCCTCGCCGTCCTGATAGCGGCCGGAATGGACGACCTCGCCCTTGAAGGCTTTCAACGACGGAATGT
>JAFEFK010000293.1 GCA_018240625.1 Pseudomonadota bacterium | reverse complement strand
GGTGAAGACCGACGCCGTTCGTCAGTGGCTTGAGTTCTACAAGAAACTTCAATCCTTCATGCCGCCGGATGCTCCCGCGTGGGACGATTCGTCCAACAACAAATGGCTGGTGTCGGGCAAAGGCGCCTTGATCATGAACCCGCCGAGTTCTTGGGCGGTCGCGAAACGCGACGCACCCAAGATCGCCGAGCAATGCTGGACCCACCCCTTCCCTGCCGGACCGAAAGGCCGCTTCGCACCTTTCCTGCCGTTCATCAACACGGTCTGGAACTTCTCGCCGAACAAATCAGCCGCCAAGAGCCTGCTGGTTCATCTGCTGCAAAGGTCGTCGGCTGAACAGCAGGTGGCAGCGAGCGGCGGATACGATCTGCCCGCGTTCGAAAAGCTGCTCGACTTCAAGACCTGGGCAGAGGAGGCGCCGCCGAAGGGCACGCTGTTCAGCTATCCGGATCCCTATCATACGCAAACGTTGTCGATCGCAGCCTCTCCTGCACCGCCGAAGATCGCACAACAGATCTACGCGCAGGCGACGCTTACCAAGATGTGCGTCCGGTACTTCAAGGGCGAGGCCATGGAAAAGACCCTCGACTGGGCCGAGAACGAAGTTGAAGGTTTCATGCGAACCTGACGTCCTTCAATTTCGCAACTGCATGTCCGGGCGTGGAGGCGCCCGGACATTTCAACCGCGAGGGGACAAATGGCCGACGTCGCAATCAATACACCACCGCGTTCAGCGAAGGCGAAATCGCGCTCAAAGCCGGTTTCCGGCTTCCGCAGATTTTTTCAGAAGAAATCGACGATCGCATTCTTCATGGCGCTGCCACTGATTTTGCTGATCGCGATCCTCGTCGTTTATCCCGCGATCTATTCGATGCATCTCGCAACGCTGAACAAGTCGATGCAGCGTTACGTCGGTTTTGGCAATTTTTCGTTCCTGTTTACCCGCGAAACCTTCTGGATGGTGGTGCGCCAGTCCTGCCTGTTTGCCATCACCGCGGTCATTTTCAAGGCTCTGATCGGATTCATCACCGCCCATCTCGTCCACAACGTTCCCGCCAACAAGCAACGCAAATGGCGCGGCATGTTGTTGGTGCCGTGGGTCATTCCGCCGGCGATGACGACCCTGACCTGGTTGTGGCTGTTCGATCCGTCCTATAGCGCCTTCAACTGGATATTGATGCATTTCGGCATCGGGCCGATCCCGTGGACCGGCGACGCGGGCTGGGCGCGCTTCTCGGTGATCCTGGTCAACATCTGGTATGGCGCACCCTTCTTCCTGATCTTGTATCTGGCTTCGCTCAAATCCGTGCCGGAACAGCTTTACGAAGCAGCCGCTATTGACGGATGCAATTGGTGGCAGCGGATCTGGTTCATCACGCTCCCGATGATGCGCAACATCATTTCCATCACCGTGCTGTTCTCGCTGATCGTCACCTTCGCCAACTTCGACATCGTGCGCATTTTGACGTCGGGCGGACCTCTCGACTCGACGCATCTGTTCGCGACCTGGGCTTTCAAGCTCGGGATCGAGAGCAGCGACATTCCGCTCGGAGCCAGCGTCTCGCTGTTCATGTTCCCGATTTTGGCGATC
>JAFEFK010000292.1 GCA_018240625.1 Pseudomonadota bacterium | reverse complement strand
GCCGATGGTCAGCAGCACGAGATCGAGCTTGCGGTCCGGCTGCCGGCGTTTTGCGGCAGCGAGCGCCTCGCGCAGTTCGGCGATCTGGCCGCTCACCGTGCCCGAGCATTTCGTGGCCAGGCATTCGCGCGCACGCTGCGGGCCCAGCATGCCGTCGGGAATAGTAGCGCCGGTACAGGCGAGCGGCAGGTAGGTCACGGCGATGTGCGGATACTGCACCGCGAGCGCCAGCGCGGTACGCGTCTGATAACTGTAGAGCGAACGATGGCAGGCCGCGTTCATCCACAGTGCGCTGTATTTTTGCCAGCTCTGCAGTGTGCCCGAGGTGCCGCAGGCGCGGCCGCCTTTGTAGCCGGCGCGGCTCGGCCGATAGTACTCGTCCGATGCGCCGCCGAGATAGGAACGAAAGCAGAAGCCCTCATCCGACAGCGCGATCGCGCGATCGGGATTGCCCTCACCCGAGGCGACGGAATCGCCGAGGCCGGCGATCAGAATATCGCGCACCTTGATCTGGGCCGCGAGGTGCTGTGGCGCGTCGCCACCGCTCGAGACATCGACGGTAGCATTGGTGGGGCGGCCGTAGCGCGCGCGAAAATCGATCGGCTCGGCGCAATCCAGCGTGGTGGCGCGCGGGCCGTCGCCGTCGTCGAACGACCAGGCACAGACGGCCCCGACCGGCACCGCGCCGGTCAGGCGGACGGTGACGGGATGTTCCGTCGGCGTCAGATAGCTTTCCTTGACGTTGTCGCGGGTGCAGGGCTCGCTGACGCGGCCCGCGAGATCGATGCACAGGCGCTTCACGGTGTTGCGCGCCCAGCCGCGGCCGTCGCTCTGCTGTTCCAACGCCTGTTCGGAAGCGAGAATGCTCTGGTTGCGCTCGCTGGCGACATGAATCTGGAAGTCGCGCTCCTCGCGAAACAGCCGGAAGCGGTTGCGGACTTCCCACGAAATCTGCATCCCGCCGGCCGTCTGATCCTGCAACGCCGGGGCTTGTGCCGGGCCGGTCTGGACGGGTGCTGCGGGCGCAAGCTGACCCGGCGCGGCGTTATTGGAGGACTGCGCCACCGCCTGCGCGGGAAGCGCGCCGAGCATCGCGCATACAAAGGCAATTCGAATGGATGACGGGATCAGGGAAACATGGGCCATGGGTGGCTTTGACGTGACAGATGGGGCGGAAATAAGAGGGTTTGCCGGAAAGACTGCCGATGAAGATAATTTGACGTCGGTATCGCGTCCGGCCGTGCAGTGCCGGGTGTCATGACGGCAAGTAAGCGACCGCGGGCAAGGGTCAGTTCTGCCGGACCCGGGTCTTGACCGCACGCGGCAACGGCGCCCGCGTGTTGGTTGCGGTGGCGCCGTTGTCGTTGCCGACACTGCCGCTGCCATTGGTCTTGCGCCGCTGCTGCCAGGGCTGCACGACGTTGAGCCAGAGTTCGCGCGTGCCCATGATGGTGATGGCAACGGCGAAGGGGATCACGAAGTAGAGCACGCGATACACCAAAAGCGTCGCCAGCAATTGTTCCTTGCCGAACTGCGGCAGCGCGACCAGCATCGCCGCATCGAATACGCCGAGGCTGCCGGGCGCGTGGCTGGCGAAGCCGAGCAGGGTGGCCAGAATAAACACGACCGACACCGACACGAAGTCGATCGCCGGCTGCGCGGGCATCAGCAGGTACATCGCGAACGCGCAGAACCCGAGATCGACCACGCCGATCAGGATCTGCACCAGGGTCAGCCGCGCCGATGGCAGGATGACCTTCCAGCCGTTCTGTCCGAGTTAGCGGCGATTGCGGCCGGTCATGACCCACGCCAGATGGAGCCCGACGCCAGCGAGGCAGCCGAGCGCGATCAGGCGGTTGACCGGGGGCGGCAGCAGGT
>JAFEFK010000291.1 GCA_018240625.1 Pseudomonadota bacterium | reverse complement strand
TCAGTCGACCCTGGCGGCGGTTGGAGCAAGCGTCGGATCATTTGCCGCACGCGCGGCGTTTGCCATGCCTGCGAGCGCCGCGATCTTCTTTTGCGGATCGCTGCCGGGTTGGACAACGCCGGCGGACATGATCAGCGTGGCCGCATCCTCCGCACTCATGTCGATCTCGATGATCTTGGATTTTGGAACGTAAAAGAAAAAGCCCGTCGTCGGATTTGGTGCGCAGGGCAGAAACACCGAAATGTGCTCCTCCTGACCCGGCAGGTTGGCGGCAATTTCCACGCTCGGCGCCTGCGAGATCAGCACGAGCGACCACATGCCGGGTGATGGAAATTCAACCAGCCCGACCTTGCGAAAGCTCGACCCGGATCCCGAAAACAGCGTCTCAAAGACCTGCTTCAGGCCGCGGTAGATCGCGCGAACAATCGGCATGCGACCCAGCAGCTTTTCGCCGAGATCGACCAGCGTCCGTCCGATCAGGTTGTGCGCGAGGAAGCCCAGCAGCGTCAGCGCAATGACGGCAACGACGAGGCCAGAACCCGGCAACACAAACGGCAGATACGTTTCGGGCCTATAAGAGACCGGCACGAACGGCCGCACGAGATTGTCGACCCAGGTCACAAACCACCAGGTCAGATACAGCGTGATTGCAACCGGGCCTGCGACAATCAGACCGGTCAGAAAGTAATTCCGGAATCGAGCCATGAACCCACGGGGCGGTTCGGGCGGCGCATCCCCCGGCACGGCTGTCAAAGATGGGTCGTCACGTTTCATCGGGATTCCAGATCAAAAACGAAAAACGGCTGCAAGCTGCCTGATGCTGCAAGGTGCCTGATATGGGCATCCTAGCAGACTTTGCACGCGCGGTGCGATGGGCCCCCGCGACTTCCTGTCTTATTCGACGGTCACGGATTTTGCCAGATTGCGCGGCTGATCGACGTCCGTGCCCATCACCACGGCGGTATGGTAGGCCAGCAGTTGCACCGGAATTGCATAAACCAGCGCGGCAAAGGTAGCCGCCATGTCGGGCAGGATAACCGTTACCAGGGATTCAACAGCGGCTTCGGCAGCACCCTTCGCGTCCGTCATGAGAATGATATTACCGCCCCGCGCCGCGACCTCCTGCATGTTGGATACGGTCTTCTCGAAAACGCGATCATAGGGAGCGATCACCACGACCGGCATGTTCTCGTCGATCAGAGCGATCGGTCCATGCTTGAGCTCGCCGGCGGCGTAACCTTCCGCGTGAATATAGGAAATTTCCTTGAGCTTGAGGGCGCCTTCAAGAGCGAGCGGATAGCTCGTACCACGACCGAGATACAAGACATCCTTGGATTTCGCTATTTCGCGTGCGAGCTTCTCGATCTGTGGTTCGATGATGAGCGCTTCGGACATCAGCCGCGGCGTTTCGATCAGGCCATGCACGAGCTTGGCTTCGTCCTCGTCGGACAATTCGCCGCGCGCTTTGCCGGCGGCGATTGCGAGCGCCGCAAGCACCATCAGCTGACACGTGAAGGCCTTCGTCGAAGCGACACCGATTTCCGGGCCAGCGAGCGTTTGCAGTACCGTTTCGCTTTCGCGTGCGATCGTCGATGTCGTGACATTGACGATCGACAGCGTGTGCAACCCCTGCTCTTTGGCATAGCGAAGTGCCGCCAGCGTGTCAGCGGTTTCACCGGATTGCGAAATGAAGATGGCGAGATCACCCTTGCTAAGCGGGGCCTCACGGTAGCGGAACTCCGACGCGACGTCGATCTCGACGGGCAATCGGGCGAGGCGCTCCAGCCAGTATTTTCCGATATAACCTGCGTAGCTCGCAGTTCCGCAGGCGGTAATCGATACCCGCTTGATATCGCTAAAATTGAACGGCAGGTTCACCGGAAGCGACACGCGTTCTGTCGCCATGTCGGCGTAGCGCGCAAGCGTATGCCCCACGACTTCCGGTTGCTCGTGAATTTCCTTTGCCATGAAGTGGCGGTAATTGGCCTTGTCAACCAGTGACGTCGAAGCGCTGTGTTTGACGGCTTCGCGGTGAACCAAAGCGTTCTCGTGATTGTAGATCGTCGCGCCCTTGCGCGTCAAAACGACCCAGTCACCGTCTTCGAGATAGCTGATTGTATCGGTAAACGGACCGAGTGCGATCGCGTCCGACCCGAGATACATTTCTCCATCGCCATGCCCGACGGCCAGCGGCGGACCGTTTCGCGCGCCGATCAGGAGGTCGTCGTCGCCGGCAAAAATGAAACCTAGCGCAAAGGCTCCCCGAAGCTGCGACAACGTCGCTCTTACGGCTTCGACGGGGTTAATGCCGGCAGCAAGATAGCTGTCCACGAGATGCAGGACGGTCTCGGTGTCGGTTTCCGTCTTGAAGACCGCGCCCTTCTTCTGGAGTTGGTCGCGCAACTCGCGAAAATTTTCGATGATACCATTGTGGACAACGGCCACCCGATCGGTCGCGTGCGGGTGAGCATTATTCTCGGTCGGCTTGCCGTGTGTGGCCCAACGGGTATGCCCGATGCCGGTATGTCCGGCCAACGGCTCGGCCCGCAGCCGCGCCTCCAGATTTCGGAGTTTACCCTCAGCGCGACGACGCGCCAAATGCTCGCCCTCCAATGTTGCGACACCGGCAGAGTCGTAGCCGCGATATTCGAGGCGCTTGAGCGAATCGACCAACTGATCCGCGACCGGACCCCGTCCCAAAATTCCAACAATGCCGCACATGCGGATCTATATCTCCAAGATCGCTGAAAAATCGCAAGAAAAGCGAGCGCCCCTCTTAACGACAATCGAGGAATGCCAGGTACTCAATAATTATTGCCGATTGCGACAGGGTTAAATCGGGCCACGTTCGAAGTTGTACAGTCTTCCCGGGCATTCGCGCACGCCGGCAGATGCGTCATGTTGATCTGGCCGTTCGGCGGCGCCGATGCTCGTAGACCAATACGAGTTCTGATTAAGCACCCCGTAACCTTGATTTTCGCTCAACCGGCATCCCGCAGCCTGGATGGAACCGCGGCCTTCTACAGCCATCGTTAGGGATATTGAAGCGCTCAACGCCTGACGCGCGCTTTAACGCCCGATCGAAACAATTTTAGCGATTCCCGCAACGGGGGACCAAATCCTTTTTGAGATTGTGTGCGCAACAAAAACAGTGAGGCGCACATGAGTGAATTCGAGTTTGAACAGTTGC
>JAFEFK010000290.1 GCA_018240625.1 Pseudomonadota bacterium | reverse complement strand
TGGGGACCAATTTGAGCATCATCAGACATCTTGATAAGGTGGCACAGCTTGCGGGCAACAGGAGTCGGGGACTTTATGCGTCGAGTGCTGTTTGGGTTCCAGAAAGCGGTTTTCCGTGGTCTTGCCGTCTCCGGGTTCGCGTTGCTGTTCGGCATTGGTGCTGCGATTGCACAGAGCGGCGATCTTCGCGCCCAGGATCAGACAAAACCGCCGGCAGCCAACTCGACTGCTGCGGCTGACGCCGCCAAGGACAGCCAGCGCAAAACCGACGAATTCGTTGAAGCTCAGCACGCCATCAACGGTCCCGCTGGAAACCCGGAATGCGTCTGGCTCGGCCGTCGCGTGGTTGTCTTGATGTGGCGCGATGACCTGGACACCGCCTTTCGCCATCTCGATCTGTACGATCGGTTTGGCTGCCCTGGCGGTCACGTGCAGGCAACCTTTCGCTGCCTGGTCCGGTTTGGACCGATCGATCCCAAGGCACCCGATGTCCTGAGTGGACGCGTCCATACCTGCTGGGTCAATCCGAACGCGCAGCCGCCTCAGCCTGCCGCCGCGGCAGCGACACCCGCACCAGGCGCAGCGTCCGCCCCGGCAGCGCCTCCGGCGCAGCCCGCGCCCGCCCCGGCAGCGCCGGCGAAATAACAGCTGTAGCCAAGGGCGTTCAGGAACGATTCCTGACTTTCATCGTTAAGATGATCGGCCGCCCTCAAAACGCCATGCCGTAATACGAGTTGTTAATCCACATGGCAGAGATATGCTTCTCTCCGCCGGTGTATTGGTCGGACCTAGGGGACGGGTCCGTTTTCATGTCACGCTCGCCCCGTATGGTTTAGTCGCGATGCGCGCCGTCGTCGCCGTTCTGCTGTTTGTGACCGCTGCACACGCTGCGCTCTGGGGGATTCTTCAGGAGAAGCAGGAGGCTCCCGACTTCAAGGGCATTCTGCCTAGCGTTTCCTATGCCCCGTTCGAACGGGGTCACATCGTAGCCGACAGCATCGCCGACTCCGAGAGGGTTCGCGCCGATCTGAAAAAACTCTCCACCCTGACGCGAGCGGTCCGGCTGTACACGTCGACAGAAGGCAGCGAACTGGTGCCGGCGATCGCCAATGAGTTCGGCCTCAAGGTCATGGTCGGCGCCTGGATCGACAAGCACGTCGAACGCAACGAACGCGAGATGCTGGCGGCGATCGATCTCGCCAAGCGCAACGGCAACGTCAACGGAATCGTGGTCGGGAACGAGACGATCTATCGCGGCGAGCAGAAGGTCGCCGACCTCATCAAGCTCATTCAGCGCGTGAAAGGTTCCGTGAATGTACCTGTTACAACAGGTGAAATCTGGAATATT
>JAFEFK010000028.1 GCA_018240625.1 Pseudomonadota bacterium | reverse complement strand
GGTACAGTTGAATGTCCGAGAACAACTTCTGCTCCAGCCGCCAGCATGACCTCCGCGTCCCCTATCCGCGTCATGAGTCGGGACAGTTGGTGGTTGTGATCATCCTACATTGATCCATTTGTCATCCTCCCGCTTCGTGCAGCCTGTTGTCGGCCGCATTCTTCTCGCAACTAGGCGTCAAAAAACTCCGGATTGATGGTTTGCGTGATGGAGATGTCGCGCAGCAGGCGCTCAAGATGCGCCTCCATTGCGGTCCGCGCGCGCGCCGGATCGTGTGCTTCGATTCCGGACAGCACGGCCTCGTGCTCCTTGATCGCCCGCGTAATCCGGCCCTCCTGCGGGAGAGTCAGCCGGCGATAGCGATCGACATGCACTTTGACCTGTTGAATCAGTGTCCAGATCCCCGGATGACGCGCAACATCTGCGATCGTGGCGTGAAAGAGTTCATCCGCTTGATGAAACGCGTCACCGTCTTTCGCGACGTCCGCTTCGCGCTGGCGCTCAACGATGGAATGTAGCGCCAATATCTGACTGGTGGTGGCGCGTTCGGCGGCAAGTCGGGCCGTGGTTTCCTCGAGCGCCTTGCGCACGATGATCGCCTCCGGCAGTGCTGCGAGCGGGATGCGCGACACCCGGATGCCGGACTGCGGGAAGATGTCGATCAGACCGTCGTCGGCCAGTTTCAGGATCGCCTCGCGCACAGGCGTCCGGCTGACCCCGTGCGACAGCGCAATCTGTGCTTCCGAAAGCGCCTCGCCCGGTTTCCGCTGTAACGAAATCAGTTCAGCTCGCAGTTCGGCGTAGATCCGCCCCGACGCGGTTGCAGCGCGTGGCCGACCCGCGCGGCGCAGCGACGTCGGATTTCTTCCTTCGGAATTTTTCCTAGCCCGCACAGGCATTTACTTGCTTTCGCAACAACTAATATATTAGTATACGACTTACCCGATCAAATCAAGCCCGCCGTTGGAATGCGCCGCTCTCATTTGGGACGGCAAGCAAAAGGCCGTGGAAACGTCGCGCAAAAGGCAAAAGGAACGTGTCATGACGGACTATCGCAAACTGTTCGATCTCACCGGCAAGACCGCGGTCGTGCTCGGTGCCGCGGCGGGAATCGGCAAATCGTCAGCGGAGGCGCTGGCTTCGCTCGGCGCCCGCGTATTATGCGCGGACCGCACCAAGGACGGCGCCGAAGCAACCGCATCCGGCATACGCAAAGCCGGCGGAAGCGCAGAGAGCGCCGCGTGCGATGCCGCCAACAAGGCCGATGTTACGGCGCTCGCGGATGCTGCCGCAAAGCTGTTTGCCCGGATCGACATCGCCGTCACCACACCGGGACTGAACATTCGCAAGACGATCCTCGATTACACCGACGAGGATCTGGATCGCGTGCTCACACTCAACGTCAAGGGGACGGTGTGGTTCTTCCAGACCTTCGGCGGGATCATGGTGAAGCAGAAATCCGGCAGCCTGATCGCCTGCTCGTCCGT
>JAFEFK010000289.1 GCA_018240625.1 Pseudomonadota bacterium | reverse complement strand
GTGCGCGTCGGTGTCGAATGCGAGATCGCCGTGCGGCTCGGCCGCGATCTCGATGCGGCGGCTGCGCCGTTTACCGCGGATACGATCGCGCGCGCGGTCGATGCGTATTATCCCGCGATCGAGATCGTCGACGATCGCTATGTCGATTGGCAGACGCTTGGCGCGCCGACGCTGGTGGCGGACGATTTTTTCGCGGCCGGTTGCGTGCTGGGTGAGGCGGTCGCGCGCGAGCGCGTGTCCGATCTGGTGACTGTGATCGGCCGGGCCGTCATCAACGGCGTCGAGGTGGCGCGCGGCACCGGCGCGGATGTATTGGGGCATCCGCATCTGGCGCTGGCATGGCTCGCCAATCACCTCGCCGAGAGCGGCAAGACCCTTCGCGCCGGCGACATCGTTCTGACCGGCAGCCTCGTCAAGACGATCTGGCTCGAAGCAGGCGACAAGGTGCTGATGGATTTGTCGGAGCTGGGGCAGGTCGCGGCCAAGTTTGACTAGTGTCTCGATTCCGAAGTTCGCTTAACCGACTCGCTGCGACAATGAAGCGAACTTCTGAACCACCACACTAGTCGCGTCCGACTTTCCCGGGAAATCCCGGTGCGGTCGGGCTGTCGCCATTCAATCCGCTGGGCACAGCGCCGGTGCCGATGGTGCCGGGCCGTGAGGTATTCGGCACGCCGGGCTGATTGATGCCGCCGGTATTGAGACCGGGCGACGGCCTCGACGTGACGACCGGCGCTGACGGCATCTGCCCGTACATACCTTTGCGGTGCCGCGCTTGCGCGGCGTCGGACAATCCGGTCAGGCAGACGGCAAACACAATCAGAACGCGGACGGCTGTTGGCATCGGAGGCTCCGGATCAACGGACATGAAACGACCGGCCATGAAACGATCGGCGCAGGACGCGGGTTCCATCGGCGCGCGCTGCACCACCATGACATTTCCTTGAATGAACCGGAAATCACATGTCGGGCCGCCGCCGGTCTTCCGCAAGCGACTGCCAAAACGATCACGGCCTCCGGCAGGGGAGCTACCGGAGGCCGTGTGACCAACGATGCATTCGCATCGCCGGGAAGACACCGTCTCGCGCCTAGGTTCGCGACACGGCGTGGGAGCTCTTGCAAAGCTAGAACGGCAGCAGCACGTCCATGACCTGTTGACCGTAGCGCGGTTGCTGGACGTCGGTGATCTGGCCGCGGCCGCCGTAGGAGATGCGGGCCTGCGCGATCTTGCTGGAGTCGATGGTGTTGTCGCTCTGGATATCCTCCGGCCGCACGATGCCGGCGACGATCAACTCGCGGATTTCCAGATTGACGCGAATTTCCTGCTTGCCTTCGACCACGAGATTGCCGTTGGGCAGCACCTGGGTGATGACGGCTGCGACGCTGGTCTGCAAATTCTCCTGGCGCGCCACCGATCCCTTGCCGTCGCTCGAGGAGGTCGAGTCAGCGGTCAGGAGCCGGCCGGGCAACACCTTCTGCGCGGTCGCGCCCATCAGCTTCGAGCCCGCGAAATCGGTGATCCCCGAATCTTCCTTGTTGGTGCGGCTGCGCTGGGTTTCGTTGGCGATGTTGGCCTTGTCGGTGAAGTTGACGGTGACGGTCAAGAGGTCGCCGACGCGCGCGGCGCGCTGATCCTTGAAGAACGCGCGTGAGCCGTTCCGCCACAGCGAATTGGCGTTGTAGGACGCGAGTTCGGGCTTCGGCATCGGCATCTGCACGGGCTTGTAGCCGGGCTGCGTTGTCGGATTGTCGATCGCGGTCAGTTTTGGCGATTCACCGATT
>JAFEFK010000288.1 GCA_018240625.1 Pseudomonadota bacterium | reverse complement strand
TGATCCTCGTAACTACGTGTCATCTAGCAAAAGACAATGAGCCGCGACGTTTTGGCATGGATCACATATCTGGTCTTGCATCGCGGCAACACTCATGGCGCGATTGAAGGTCAAACGGCGTTTGTCCAGCGGTCGTCGCTTGTATTTCGCGCCGCAGAGTATCAATATGAAAACATAAGCAACGATCCGGCAAGCAACCGGAAGAGGCGGGGCAATATGGACGAGTTGATCGCGCAACTTGCTGCGAAAGCCGGCATTGAGGATGCCGTTGCAGGAAAAGCCGTCGGCGTCATCCTGGATTTTCTTCGCAAGGAAGGGCCCGCAGACAAGGTTCAAGCTCTGATCGATCGAATTCCGGGCGCTGGCGCCGTGGTCGGCCCCACTATCAGCAGCGGAAGTCTTGACAGACTGATGGGCGGAGGCCTTATGGCGCTCGGCAGCAAACTGATGGCGCTGGGCTTGGGTATGGGTGAAATTCAAAACGTTGCTCGCGAACTTTTAAGGTTCGGCCGCGACAGAATTGGAGCGGATCAGATGGGCGAGATCATCGCAGGGACGCCGGGCCTCCGCCAGTTCGCATAAGCATCTTCATAATCCTGAGTATCATGACATATCCAATCTCCAAGATCGAAGGTCTGGCCGCCGTCGATGCCAAGAAACTGAAGTCCGTCGGCATACGCACGACCGACGCGCTGCTTGAGGCCGCCCGATCTCCAAAAGGCCGCAAGATGCTGGCCGCGAAGACCGGATTCAGCGAACAGCAATTGCTCGAATGGGCCAACATCGCCGACTACATGCGCATTCCGGGAATGGGCAACGGCAAGACCAAGCTGTTGCGCGCGGCCGGTGTCACAACGGTGCGCGAACTTACTCATCGCAATCCGGCTCGTCTGGCTCAGGCCATGAAGGACGTGAATACCAAACGCAAACTGGTCAGCGTTCTACCCTCCGAGAAGTCGATCGGTGAACTGATCGAGCACGCGCGCAAACTTCCGCTCAAGATCACCTATTGAACCAGCCGTTCGGCGGCTGCCGGCGCCTCCCAAGGAGGCTTTTTCGCGCCTTGACACCATGTCCGGGACCGCGCAAAGCGACCGGATGACCGCGGCCGGCTCCATTTCCAGGCGTATAACAAACGACGCGCTTCATCCGGTGTTGCGTTCGCTGCTGGCGCGGCCACACCCGGTGGTCATGGGGGTCTTGAATATCACCCCGGACTCGTTCTCCGATGGCGGACAGTTCATTACGCCGGAACGGGCACTGGCCCGGGCGAGCCGCATGATCGCGGAAGGGGCCGACCTCATCGACATCGGCGGTGAATCCACCCGTCCCTACGGATCCCGGCCGGTCTCTCGCGACGAGGAAATGGACCGGCTGACACCCGTAATGGCTGCGGCCGTTGCGATGAGCGTTCCCGTTTCTATCGACAGCATGAAGTCGTCCGTCGTTGCCTGGGCGCTCGGCCAAGGAGCTACCATCGCAAATGACGTCTGGGGTTTGCAGCGTGATCCCGACATGGCGCGCGTGATCGCTGCACATAATGCCCCCGTCATTGTGATGCATAATCGGGATGAAGCCGACGCCAGCATCGATATTATGCAGGACATCGCAGCGTTCTTCGAAAGATCGCTTGAAATCGCGGCCAAGGCCGGCGTGCCGGCGGGCAATATCGTACTCGATCCCGGTATCGGCTTTGGCAAAACGCAGGAACAGAGCATACTGACGCTGGCCCGGCTCGGCGAACTGCAAACGTTTGGCCTGCCGATCCTGGTCGGCGCATCGCGCAAGCGGTTCATCAGTACGGTGGTGCCGTCCGAACCCGAGGAGCGGCTCGGCGGTTCAATCGCCGCGCATCTGATTGCGGTCAAAGCAGGCGCACGGATCATCCGCACGCACGATGTCGCCGAAACCGTGCAGGCGTTGCGGGTCGCGCAGGCTATCGAGGCCAAGGTTTAGTCGAGACATAGTCAGGGATATCAGTCGATGACCGATACGATCTTTATCCGCGGCGTCGTAATCCATGCGCGGCACGGCGTCATGGAGCACGAGACCGAAGTGGGTCAGCGCTTCGTGATCGATCTCGACCTGTCGGCCGATCTGTCGGAGTCGTCGCGCACCGACCGTCTCGCTGACACCGTATCGTATTCCAACGTGGTAGCGACAGCCACCGCCGCGTTCAAAGACGCCAACTACAAGCTGCTCGAACGCGCGGCCGGCGCGGTTGCCGACGCTGTGCTTGCAGCGTTTCCGCGTGTAAACACCGTCAAGATCACTGTGCACAAACCCCATGCGCCGATCGCCGCGATTTTTGACGATGTCGGCGTGATTCTGACGCGCAGCCGAGGGTAAATACAATGGCCGACGCCCTGATCGCGCTTGGCGGCAATGTCGGCGATGTCAGAACGACCTTCCGCAAGGCGATTGCCAACATCTGCGGCATGACGCAGGCAGCGCTGATCGCGCGCTCGTCCGACTACGCGACCCCGCCGTGGGGCGAAGAGAAACAGGACCGCTTCATCAACGCCTGCATCGAGATCGAGACCAGCCTCGATCCGCATGCGCTGCTGTTCACGCTGCACAAAATCGAAAAGAAATTCGGCCGCGACCGCAGCAAGGAGACCCGCTGGGGTCCGCGCACGCTGGATCTCGATCTCATCGCTTATGACGACGTCCAACTCAACAAGCCGGAGTTGACGCTGCCGCATCCGCGCCTGTTCGAGCGAGCCTTCGTGCTGGTCCCGCTTGCGGAAATCGCACCGGACCGGTTGATCGCGGGAAAGACTGTCCAATCTGCGCTCGGTGAGGTTTCGAGCGCCGGAATCGAGCGCCTGCCCGACCCCGCCTGAGGTCGAAATTCGCTCAAAAATCGTTGCGGCAAACCCAAGGCAGATTATGGCGGCTTGAGGCAGCGTTTTTGCACAGCGGTTGGCCGCCTGGCGGCCTCAACAACCGTTTGGCTTGGCCGACGCCCCATGGCATTTTGCAGTGAACAACCCCATTGCTCCCGGAAACGAACGCCCGAATGCCCGCTGCTCCCGACGATGTCACCTCCGATCTGCCGCTCGCCGCAAATTTCGCGCCGGCGACCTACGACGACTGGCGCAAGCTGGTCGACGGCGTGCTGAAGGGCGCACCGTTCGAGAAACTGGTCGGCAAGACCTATGATGGCCTCAAGATCGAGCCGATTTATCCCCGTGCGCAAGGCGCCGATGCCATCGGCAGCCGCGCGGCCGCGGCGCCGTGGCAGATCATGCAGAGGATCGATCATCCCGACGCCGCGGCAGCCAACGCGCATGCCCTGCACGACCTCGAGAACGGCGCCACCGGCCTGACGCTGGTGTTCGCCGGCGCCAACGGCGCGCACGGCTTTGGGCTTCCGCCGACCGCAGAAGCGATCGCGAAAATTCTCGACGGCATTTTCCTCGATGCGGGAATTTCCATCGAGTTGCAGATCGGACCGCAGTCGCGGATGGCGGCTACTTATCTTGCCGATCACATCAAGAACAAGAAACTCAACGCTTCGGCCTGCGATATCCGCTTCGGTCTCGATCCGATCGGCGCATGCGCGGTGTGGGGCTCCAGCGCCTACAATTGGTCGGAAATTGCGCCCGCCATGACCGGCGCGATCAAGAAACTCGCCGAACAAGGCTTCAAGGGGCCGTTCGCCGCCGCCGATGGCCGCGTGATCCACGACGCTGGCGGATCGGAGGCGCAAGAACTTGCTTTCGTACTGGCCAGTGCCGT
>JAFEFK010000287.1 GCA_018240625.1 Pseudomonadota bacterium | reverse complement strand
GGCCGATGTGAAGCAAACGCTGCTAGCCTTGATCCCTGAGATCAAGGCCGCCGGCGGGGCGGCACTCGAGAAGCGCGCGAGCGACAGCCTTGCGGCGTTGAAGGCCAATAACTGGACTGCTCGCCGTGCCAGGCTGGTGCAGGAGATTACCGCAGCCAAAGACAAGTCTCCGATCAATCCGGACTGGCTGGCGCTGAAGGTGATCGAGGCTATGCCTGACAATGCAATCCTGGTGGATGAAGGCCTTACGTCGTCGCGATCGATCCCGTCGCTGCGCGCGCATCGCGACCGCTATGGCTATCACGCGCTGGCATCCGGCGGCATCGGTTGGGGCTTGCCCGCATCCGTCGGTGTGAGCCTTGCCAATCCCGACCGTCCGGTGGTGTGCTACTCGGGCGACGGCAGCGCGATGTATTCGATCCAGTCGCTTTGGACCGCCGCGCATCACAAGCTGCCGCTGAATGTCGTGATTGCCAACAACGGCGGCTATCGCATCATCAAGCAGCGGCTGCTTGCCTTCCACAAAGACGACAATTTCATCGGAATGGATTTCGTTGACCCGCCCGTGGATTTCTCCGGCATGGCGAAGGCGCTCGGCCTGGAGGCCGTTCGCGTGACTGATCCCGGCGACCTGGAATCTACCTTTCGATCAGCATTTGCACGGCCGGGTGCAAAGCTGATCGAGGTTATGGTCGAGGGTGCGCTATAGAGCCGAATCGCTCAAAAGGCGGATTGTGCGGATGCGGTGCTGGTAGATGGCGTGAACCGAACAGGCCGGGCATCCGTAGATCTGATGGTCGATGATATCGGCGGTTCACGATCACGCCACGGTCGAGCGGTCCCATGATTCATAGCGCATCCATTGCGGCGCTGCTGATCGCCGGCACCATCAGTTTCCTGTCGCCGTGCATCTTGCCGCTGGTGCCGCCCTATTTGATCTATCTCATCGGCGCGACGATCGAGCGCGTCTCCAGCGACGGGCCGGAATCTTCTTTCTGACCGGAACGATGTCGACGGTAAGTATCTGGTTGCTTGAGACTTTCCCGGGATTGGCGAATTTCGGTTGAGACCCGCGTAACAACACACCTGGGCGACGCGAAACTGCTTGATCGTCTCGCGGCAAAATGAAGTTGGGGCGGGGGAGGCATATTTCATGAATTTTCTTGTCAATCTTCTGGTGGTTCTACCGGCACGGGTCGCGTCGTTTTTCGCTTGGGCGGGTCCGTGGGTGATGCGCCTTGTGGTCGGCTACGTCTTCATGCTGTCCGGCTGGACCAAGCTGAACAACTTGCCGCAAATGATCCAGAATTTTACCGAGTGGGGCATCCCCGCTCCGCACATTCTCACGCCGTTCGTATCGGGTGTTGAATGCTTCGGCGGCGCGATGCTGATCCTTGGTCTATTCACGCGCATTCCCGCGGCGATGCTGGCTTTCACGATGATCGTTGCCATCAAGTCTGCGAAATGGGGCGATGTGGATTCCCTCGAGACACTGCTGGGATTCGAGGAGGCGACCTACTTTGCCGCGTTCTTTTGGCTTGCGGTTGTGGGTCCCGGCGCCGTTTCACTCGACCGCGTGCTGCTGCGCGTAACAGGCAACGATGGCGCACCAAAATAGGGCGGCAGGGTTCGTACTGCGGTGGCGGCGCGCATCCATGCGACGTTCCCGGTTCACGTTTGTGTGACAGCGGTAAATCCGTGAGCCCGCTTTTGCTGGCCTGCGTATCTCTCGCAGCCGATCCATGCTGCCCCACGGAGATGTCATGAAATTCGTCCGCATCCTGGCCTTCGCCGCGGCATTCGCGTCTCGATCTCTACGCGGCCACAGGCGATCGGCAATGGCTGATGGACGCGGGTAAGGCGGGCGATTTCATCGGCGCCGCCTTCAGGGACGACGCCGGCGGTTTCTTTACGCCGAAAACCGGAGAAGCGAAAATTGGTGTATTCGCCAAGCCCGCAAAACTCGCTGACGATCAGGTCCAGGTCGCGCGTTTCATGAACATGCTCAACCGTTACTTCGGCAAGGACGTCTACAAGGACAGCGCGTCGCATGCGATGCGCTATCTGACCGGCTTTCCGCGTTCGCTTGCAGCAATCGTATTTGTTCGTACCCGTCCTTCAGTGCGGAAGAACTTCAGGCGACTGTGAAACAAATGGCGAAATTGAAGCCGGCACGCGCTGCGCAAAACTGAATCATTCGAGCTGATCTGTACGATGGTGCGGTGCGAAGCACTTCGCCGAGTAGTTGGCGGCGTCATCTAAGATATTGGTGCCGCTTGTTTTCTGAACTTGAACGGATTTGGTCCGAGGAAGGGAAATGTTCGCGCGCGCGCGTTCTGCGGCACAGGCGGAATGCCGAGCCAAAGAAAAAAGAAACTTTCTTTTGAAACCTCTGTAACCAAATCGCCCAAGCGCCGTATCTCTTTCCGGATGGATAGTCATCTGACGTCGGCCAAAGTGGAGCGCATGGCGCAAATCGACCCATCGTTCGAACCGGAACGATTTGCCTGATGCGCAACCGCAGAAACCTTCGTGATGTCGTGTTTCAGATTCAACCCACGTCCAAGGAGATCGTCATGAAGTTGAGTTCCAAATCCGGTGCAACGCTTGCCGCGGCCGCCGCCACGCTGTTCGTTGCCGGAGCCGTTGTAGCCGGGACCATGCCGGCCAATGCTGCGAGCGGAAAGTGCATGGCGGCAAATGCCTGCAAGGGCCAGAGCGCCTGCAAGGGCCTGTCCAACTCGTGCAAGGGCATGAACGCCTGCAAGGGACAGGGCTTTGCTTCGATGTCGGCAAAGAAGTGCGCCCAGGTTGGCGGCGCGTTCGTCAAGTCCTGATCTGGTACGCCGAGAGG
>JAFEFK010000286.1 GCA_018240625.1 Pseudomonadota bacterium | reverse complement strand
CGGAGGAGTTTCACGCCGAACTGGAGCAGCGTTTCGGCCTGCATCTCGGGGAGATCAAGGCGCTCGATCAACCGCGCGCCTTTCCGCTTCAGTATTTTGTCGCGCGCTCATTCATCGCCGAGCGGCTGGCGCTGATCGGCGACGCGGCCCATGTGATCCATCCCATCGCAGGGCAGGGCCTCAACATGGGCCTGAAGGATGTCGCGGCGCTGGCCGAGGTGATCGTCGATGCGCTCAGGCTCGGAATCGATCCGGGGCAGGCCGACGTGCTCGACCGCTATCAGCGCTGGCGGCGGTTCGACACCATGGCGATGGGGGCTGCCACCAACACGCTCAACGTCCTGTTCTCGAACGAGTCGACGCTGTTGCGCAGCGTGCGCGACATCGGGCTCGGGCTGGTCGACCGCATGCCGCCGCTGAAAAGCGCGTTCATCCGGCAGGCGGCGGGATTATCCGGCGAGGTGCCGCGGTTGTTGAAGGGCGAGGCGCTGTAATTCACAAAGTCGTCGTCCCTGCGAACGCAGGGACCCATACCTTCCGGCTTCGCGGTTTATAAAATGACTGGCCGGCGCCGGTCATCTGCTGCAACGGCACGGCGTATGGGTCCCGGCTCGGCGCTCGCTCCGCTCGCTTGGCCGGGATGACGGAGACCGTCACGCTCACTCGATCTTGCGCGCCTCTTCCGGCAGCATGATCGGAATGCCGTCGCGGATCGGATAGGCGAGTTTCGCCGACCGCGAGATGAGTTCGTGCCGCGCGCTGTCGAATTCCAGCGGCCCCTTGGTGACCGGGCACACCAGAATCTCCAGAAGCTTTGGATCGACCGTGCCTTCGGGGCGTTCTGATGGGGACGTCGTCATGCGCGATCTCCGAAAGAATGGTCCGATGCGTCGGCCCATGATGTTGTGGCAAATGGCGCCGTCGTCCTACGGCGAGGCCATGCGATTCAATTGTTCGAGAAGCATCGCCTGTCTCTTGCCGGTCAATGGTTTATCCGACAGCATAAATCCGAGGAAGGCCCAATAGAGAATTTGCGCGCGCGCCAGTGCGATGTCGCGCGGCAGTCCTGATTGTTCCAGCAAGCTCTCCACATAGCCGAGCCGGCGGCGGTCGATGGCCTCGACCGCCTTGCGCGCGACGGGATCGGAGGTCGCCCAGCTTCGGACCGCGCGTTCGAGCGAGAGCCGGTTGCCGAAGCTGCGGCGCAGCAGCCGATGCAGCGGAGGTTCGTCCCGCCGGTGTTCCTCGAGATCGGCGATGATCTGTTCGGCGGCGACCTCGCGCCAGTGATTCAGGATCGCCGCGCGGTAGGCGTCGATATCGGCGAAATGCCAGTAGAAGCTGCCGCGCGAGACCCCCATCGCTTTCGCCAGCGGTTCCGCCTTCAGCGCCGTAAAGCCCTGATCTGTCAACGTTTTCAGCCCGAGATCGAGCCAGTCCTTGATCGAGAGTGGATCGCCCATGTCGCCTCCGCGCGACCACCATACACAACTGTATTGACCTGATCCAGCTCGCGTATTATATAACCATACACAACTGTATGGAGGCGAGGATGCGCGATGTACTGCTGCAATTGTCCGGAACGCTTGCCGTCGTTGCCGCGATCATCCACGGCGTGTTGGGCGAAACGAAAGTGTTCGCGCGCGCCACCATCGAACCGCCGCGCGTGCGCCTGCTGATCCGCATGGTCTGGCAGGCCGGTACCGTGGCGTGGATCGGCGGCGGCGTGCTGTTGCTGATGACGCCCGCGATGATGTCGGAACCGGCGCGGCACTGGATCGTGGCTACACTTGCCGTCGTCTACGGCTTCGCGGCGGCCGCCAACTTCATCGCGTTGCGCGGCCGGCATTTCGGCTGGATGGCGCTGGGTGCGGTGGTCGCGATGGCGGTCGCCGGTTACTAGAGTCATTTCCG
>JAFEFK010000285.1 GCA_018240625.1 Pseudomonadota bacterium | reverse complement strand
GGCCCATCTGAACCGGCGGCGAGCCTACAAGTTCCGTGTTGTTCTCAACATCACCCGCTGCCGGAGAGTATCCATCCTAGCTCGCCTCCGCGGCACTATCCCAAGCGGGAACGGCTGTAGATGTGGCGGAAAACAACGGCTCTATGCTGAGGCAGGATTTCGCCCTCTTCGGCACGGGCTTTCCTGAATATGGGCCTCGTTGCGTTGACGGAGATACGCTGGATTTCGCGGATCTGGATTTTGACTCCTTCTTCAACTCGCATATTTCCGGTTACGTCGAAGCCTGAATTTACGTGACGGTGTCGGCAACGCTGCCGGCATCGTTTACAAATCGCGAAGCCGTCGACGAGTGGCGAATCCTGCAAGATGGTTGGCGGCGGTTCTTGATTTACCGACCCAAGCCGCTAGAACAGCAGCCTCATCGGCGGCGCGCTCGCAGAGGGCGCCGTACGAGGTTGGAGATCTTCGGAAATGCCCTCTCCCCACGCCTCTCAGGCCCTCTCCCGCTTTACCGTCCTCGACCTCACCCGCGTCCGCTCGGGGCCGACGGCGGTGCGGCAACTGGCCGACTGGGGCGCCAATGTCATCAAGATCGAGGCGGTTCCGGATGAGGACAGCGGCGAGCAGCTCGGCGGTCCGCGCCATGGCTCCGATTTCCAGAACCTGCACCGCAACAAGCGCGCGATGACGCTGAACCTGAAAGACCCGAAAGGCGTCGAGGTGTTCAAACGGCTGGTTGAAAAGGCCGACGTCGTCATCGAGAACTTTCGTCCCGATGTGAAGGCGCGCCTTGGCATCGATTATGACAGCCTCCGCAAGATCAATCCGCGGATCGTCTATGGCAGCATCTCCGGCTTCGGCCAGGACGGTCCGTACCACAAGCGGCCAGGCTTCGATCAGATCGCGCAGGGCATGGGCGGACTGATGTCGATCACCGGCGCGCCCGACGAGGGACCGATGCGGGTCGGCATTCCCGTGGCCGACCTCACAGCCGGATTGTTCTGCGCCATGGGCGTGCTGACGGCGTTGCTGGAACGCGACGTCTCCGGTGAGGGCCAGTGGGTGCAGACCTCGCTGTTGCAGGCGCAGATCTTCATGCTGGATTTTCAGGCGTCGCGCTGGCTGATGGAGGGGCAGGTCCCAAAACAGGCCGGCAACAATCACCCGACCAGCATCCCGACCGGCGTATTCAAGACCTCCGACGGCTACATCAATATCGCGACCGCCAGCGGCAAGATATGGGAGCGGCTGGCGCATGCGATCGGCGCATCCGAATTGATCGACAACCCCGACTACAAGACCGCGCCGGCCCGATCGAAGAACCGCGATGCGCTCAATGCAGCGATCAACGAACGCACTGCCACGCGCTCAAGCGCCGAATGGGTCGACGAGCTCAACAAGGCCGGCGTGCCCTGCGGCCCGATCTATTCGGTCGACCAGATGTTCGACGACGCGCAGGTCAAGCATCTCGCCATCGCACAGGATGTGCCCAACGCTGAGAACCGCAAGATCAGACTCGTGGGTCAGCCGATGACGCTGTCACGCACCCCAAGCAAGATGGCCGCGAGGCCGCCGGAAGTCGGCGAACAGACCGGTGAGATCCTGACCGAATTCGGCTTCAGCACGGACGAGATCGCAGCACTGCGCAAGGACAAGGTCGTCTGACGACTGCGCGAGTCATCCCGGACGCCGCGCTAGCGGCGATCCGGAATCTCGATATGCCGTGACAACTTGAGAGAGATTCCGGGTTCGCACTATCGGCGCGAACGCAAAGTGTTCGCCGCCTCCTGGGCATCCCGGAATGCCTACTTACTGACGTCACGCAGTCGCCGGCTTCCACAGCCGACGTACGCGGCCGAACGCCTTGTCGATGACAGGCCAGAACAGCAGCGCGATCGCGAGCGTCGTGATCGAACCGACCAGACCGTTCGACCAGAACACGCCCATGCTGCCGCCGGAGCCGATCATCGACTGCCGGAATGCATCCTCGGCGCGGCTGCCGAGCACCAGCGCCAGCGTGAACGGCGCCAGCGGAATGCCGATCTTCTTGAACACATAGCCGACCACGCCGAACAACAGCATCAGCCAGATATCGAACATCGCGTTCTGGATCGCGTAAGCGCCGATCGCGCAGGACACCACGATCATCGGCGCGATGGCCGCGAACGGCACGCGCAAGATCGAGGCGAAGATCGGCACCGTCGACAACACCAGCACGAGACCGACGATGTTTCCGAGATACATCGAGGCGATCAGGCCCCAGACGAAATCCTTGTGCTCGACGAACAGCAGCGGGCCGGGATTGAGGCCCCACACCATGAGACCGCCGAGCAGGATGGCGGCGGTGCCGGAGCCTGGAATACCCAAGGCCAGCATCGGCAGTAGCGCCGCTGTGCCGGAGGCATGCGCGGCGGTTTCAGGCGCGAACACGCCCTCGATACGGCCTTTGCCAAAACTATCGGGATCTTTCGCGAACCGCTTGGCGAGATTGTATCCCATGAACGAGGCCGCGATCGCGCCGCCCGGCGTGATGCCGAGCCAGCAGCCGATGAACGAGGAGCGCAGCAGCGTCACCCAGTATTTCGGCAGATCCTTCCAGACTTTCAGAATGACTTTCAGGCTGATGGAGGCGGCATGGCCGCGCAGCGCCAGCCGCTCCTCCATCGTCAGCAGGATTTCGCTAATACCGAACAGGCCGATCACCGCG
>JAFEFK010000284.1 GCA_018240625.1 Pseudomonadota bacterium | reverse complement strand
TTTATCAACCACAATGCCGTGTCAGCTTTCGGTCGTCGTGCCGACGTTCAACGAGCGCGACAATGTGGTTGCGCTGTATCGCAAGCTGGAGGCTGCGCTGACCGGTATCGCGTGGGAGGTCATCTATGTCGATGACAATTCCCCCGACGGGACTTCGGATGTGGTGCGCAAGTTGGCCGCCGAGGATTCGCGCGTTCGCTGCATCCGGCGGATCGGACGGCGCGGCCTGTCGGGCGCGTGCATCGAGGGCATTCTGGCGTCGAGCGCGCCATGCTGTGCCGTGATGGATGCTGACCTTCAACACGACGAAACCAAGTTACCGAAGATGCTGGCGCTTCTGGAAAGCGGCACCGCCGAACTCGTGGTCGGCAGCCGTTACATCGATGGCGGCAGCGCCGACAGCTTCGACAGCCAGCGTGCCGGTTTCAGCAAATTGGCCACGTCGGTCGCGAAACGGCTGCTGCGTGTGGAGATTGCCGACCCCATGAGCGGATTTTTCATGATCCGCCGTGATCGCTTCGAACAACTCGCGCCGCAGCTCTCGACGCAAGGCTTCAAGATACTGCTGGACGTGGTTGCCACCGCCCACGGCACGTTACGCATCACCGAAATTCCTTACACGTTCGGCGCGCGGCTGCACGGCGAGAGCAAACTGGACTCCATGGTGGCGCTGGACTTCCTCGGTCTCGTCCTGGCGAAGCTGACACGCGATGCCGTCTCGTTGCGCTTCCTGTTGTTTGCGCTGGTCGGATCGGTCGGCGTCGTCATTCACTTCACCGGCTTGTTTGTTGCCCTGGAAGTGCTGCGCTGGCCGTTCCCGGAATCGCAGGCTTGCGGCGCGATCCTGGCGATGACCAGCAATTTCCTGCTCAACAATTTTCTCACCTATCGGGACCAGCGCCTGAAAGGGCTGGGCATCCTGCGCGGCCTTCTGCTGTTCTACATCGTGTGCGGCGTCGGTCTGCTGGCCAATGTCGGGGTGGCGTTCTCGGTCTACGATCAGGAGCCGATCTGGTGGCTGGCGGGCGCCGCCGGCGCGCTCATGGGCGTTGTTTGGAACTACGCGGTTTCCAGCCTGTTCGTCTGGCGGAAGCGATAGTTCGGTCACGATCTCCAGCAAGACGCGCGCCGTTCTCCGGTTCCGCATTGCCTTGGGATTGATAGCCGTTTCAATCCATTGCGAGAGCCGTGCCGGCGCCCGGGGAAAAAAATCGGCCGCCGGTGTCGGGTCGGCGGGATCCCGGCCGTCTTCCAGTGTGGCCACATTGATTGCAGCACATCGCGAGGATTTCCCATGGACAGACCGCGCCTGACGCCCGCCGCCGAACTCGTCCGCGCCAATACCAGGCATTTTCCGAACGAAACCGCCGGCTATCGCCGCGCCCGCAACGAACTGCTTGCCGAAGAGATCGAACTGCGCCGCCACATCGCGCGCGTGGCCGAGATGCGCCGCGCGCTGCCGCCGGGCGGCGAGGTGACGAAGCCCTATATGTTCGAGGGCGAGCAGGGGACCGTGTCGCTGGACGGCCTGTTCGCGGACAAAGAGACGCTGGTCGTCTACAGCTTCATGTTCGGGCCGCAGCGCGCGAGGATCTGCCCGATGTGCACCTCGTTCATGAATGCGTGGGACGACAAGATCCCGGCCCTGCGCGAGCGGATCGCGATCGCCTTTGTCGCGCGCTCGCCGATCGCGCGTATCGCGGCCTTGAAGAAGCAACGCGGCTGGACGCGCATGCCGCTCTATTCGGATGCGAGCGGCGACTACACCCGCGACTACGTCAGCGAAGACGACGCCGACGTGCCGGGCTATGCCGTGTTCACGCGCCGCGCGGACAACGGCAAGCCCGCGATCCGCCATTTCTGGAGCGGCGAGATGAGCGGCGCCATGGCTGATCCCGGCCAGGACCCGCGCGGCGCGCCGGACCTCGATCCACTCTGGGCCGTGCTCGACACCACGCCGGAAGGTCGCGGCGACTGGTATCCGAAGCTGCACGATTGAGCAGCGCGCGGTTACTTCTTGCCGCCCTTGCTTTGCTGATAGGCCGACTGCCCGCCGCTCTTCGCGTTCTTGTCCGCCTTCGGCTTTTTCTTTTC
>JAFEFK010000283.1 GCA_018240625.1 Pseudomonadota bacterium | reverse complement strand
CGTCATGTCGTTAGGCTGGTTGAAGTCGTCGGAATGAAAATAGGTCTTCAGCTCCGCCGAGCCGGGCTCGACGACGAAGATGTTGTGCTTCTTGTAATCGGCGATGAACATTCGCCCGCCGGAATCGAACCGGATCGCATTGGCGACGCTTCCCGCCGGTAACGTCAGGTAAAGCTGCGAGGCCGTCGCGCCGGGCGGCAGCATCCCGATGGTGCCGGGCTTGCCGAAGTTGACGACATAGAGATTGCCCTTGGCGTCGACTGCTGGCCCCTCGATGCCGAACGTGTACTCGCCCGACGGCGTCAACTGCCGGCTTTGAAACCGGTCGAGCCCGGCGAACGCGGGCGCACACAGCGCCAGGGCAACGAGGCCTTCACAAAGGCACCACGTTGCCCTGTTCGATATAGTAGCCGCCATCGTCAGAGCATTCGCCATTGAGATAGATGTCTGCTGGCCGGTAAATGCGGCTGAAGTCCGGCTTTTCGCGCGGCGACCGCGCGGTCACGATGACAACCGCTTTGGCCGGCAGCGCGCCGCATACATGACCACCCTCGTTGCGGAATGCCCGCTCAACAGGGCCTGGCCTGATCCGCATCCGCGTGCCCGGAACCATCGTGGCGATGAACTGATCGACCGTCGCCAGCAGCTGCTTGTAGCCCGGCTCATTCTTGATGAGGCCTTCGCCGCCGGGCGGCATCAGCTTTTCGCTGCCGATGCCGCGCAGCCGGATATGCCATCGCGAGGCGTCGGGGTCGCCGGGATAGAGCCAGCCGTCCTGCGACAGCAGGAAATTTAGCACCGCTGCGTCCTTCTCCGCGCCGGTTTGATCCGGCTTCACCCCGAAATCCGAATGACAGCCCATGCAATGCTTCTCGACAAGTTTCGCGCGGATTTGTGTCAGCCGCCCGCGATTTGTCGCACTGGCTTCGACAAATCCGCGCAGCTCGGCGATCTGCCGCGCCGATCTGTTGCCGCACGGAAGGCGCGGCGGAGCCGGCGTCGTGGTGGTGTCGATCCGTAAAGCGGTTCTGTTCTTGTCCTCAACCACCCAGATCGCGCCGTCCGATGCCACAGTCATGCCGACCGGCGCACCCTGCGGCCGCACGCCGTTCACCCGGTACCACCCTGACACGAGTTCGGTGTACGCAGCGGCCGCGACCTGGTGTGCGCTCCCGGTCTGGAATGTCCGCACCGGCTCCGCCGCGCAACTGACATTGTAATGCACCGGCGGCGGGCTGATGTTCGGAAAACCCTTGTCGTCGACATCGTAGACCAGGATGCGCCCGCCGGTCGGACGATAGCCGTGCAGGCCTATAATGAGCTTGCCTTTCAGTCCGGCAAATTTTTCGCCGTGATAATACAACATGCCGAGCGGCGCGGCGTGCGGCGGCAGCAGCGACAGCGGCGCGCGGTAGAGCGCGGCATTGCCGCAGAGATTCCTGTAGGGTGAAGCCGTGCGCAGGAACGCTTTGAATTCGGGGCTCGTGGTCGCAAGATCGTAGCAGTAGGGCCAGCCGTAGTGCTTGCCCTTCTCCAGCGCGTTGATCTCCTCGTTTGGTTGGAAGATGTCAGGCAGATCGCGGCCGTTTTCCGCTTGCAGGAACGCAAAGCCGGCATCGGGAAAATCCGGATGCATCGCGAGCGCCATCGAATTGCGTAGGCCGCGCGCAAAGATCTCGCGCCGCGGATTGGCGTCGCCCGGTTTCAGCGCGGGAAAAATCCCGCCCGCGGGCGGCGTGAATGCCCAGATCGCCGCCATCGGCGACGTGCCTTCGCCGGCCGCGCACGGTTTTGTCGCGTTCGATGGGAGGCAGTTGTCAGTCGGCGCGCCGATGTTGACGTACAGCTTGCCGGTCTTGTCGAACACGAAGGCTTTCAGCGGATGCGCTGCCTCATGGATGACTGTCCCGTCGCTCAGCGTGACGCGGTTGCCCGGCAGTCCGCGAACAATGGTTTCGATCGTCGCCTTGGGTTCCGCCGCGAGCGGATCGAAACGGAAGATCGCCTCGGCGGTCGAGGCATAGACCTTGTTGTCCGGCCCGCGCACGAGACCAAAGGGCTGGTCGAGGCCGCCGATCAATTCCCTGATGCGATGCCCCGGCGGCTGTGCCGGATCGAGCAGCAGCAGTTTTCCGCCTGGCGATCCCCAGCCCACCATGTCCGCGACGACGAATTTGCTGTCTCCCGGAATTTGCAGGATCGAGCGCGGGAATATCAGTCCGTCGGTCTCGCTGGCGACAAGCCCGGCGCAGGTGCCCGCGCGCATCCCTAACCGCACAGCGGGATAGG
>JAFEFK010000282.1 GCA_018240625.1 Pseudomonadota bacterium | reverse complement strand
TCTAGAGCTTCGCTTCTGATGGAATCAGAAGCGAATCTCTATGGTTTTGACTTGACGCGTTTTCTTCACGCGAACCGGCATCCACTTCGCTCGAAAACGCTATAGCAAGCCGTTGAAATCCATTTCGTCATTCCGGGCGCACCCGGCGACGGACCCGTTGCGTTCGCGCCGATAGCGCGAACCTGGAATCCCAGCGTTTCGAGATTCCGGATCGCCGCTATCGCGGCTCTGGAAATGACCGTAAGACTTTCCAACAGCCTGCTGGAGCATGTGGAAACCGGCTTTCGCTAAGATCATGCTCATTCAAACGGATTAAGGCTAGAATTGATAGCGGCGGAGACCGCCATCGACCGGAATGACGGCGCCCGTGATATATCGCGCGACCGGCGAGGCGAGAAACACGGCGAGCGCGGCAAGATCTTCCGGTTCGCCCCAGAAGCCGACCGGGATCTCCTCTTCGGCAAAGCGCTCGCGATAGTCTTCCGGATAGTTGCGGCGGATCTGCTCGCTCATGATCCGCCCCGGCGGGATGCAATTGATCGTAACGCCATGCTTGCCGATCTCGCGCGAGAGTCCTTTCGCCCAGGCATGAACCGCGGCTTTCGCAGCGAACGCGGCATTGAGTCCTTCTGGTTCGGATTTACCGGTGACGTTGATGATGCGGCCCCACCCGTGTTCAACCATCTGCGGCAACACGGCATGCGCGAGCTTTCGATAGCTCGTGAAATTGAGCGCGATCGCTTCGTCCCACGCGCTATCGGGCGCATCGACCGGCAAGGGCCGGCTGCCGCCGGCGTTGTTGACGAGAATATCGACGCGGCCCAATTCGGCGGTCGCCCGCGTCGCCAGCGTTGCCGCAGCATCGTCCTGCATCATGTCCTGCGTGACCGGAATGACGGCGCCGTTTCCCAGCGCTTGCACTTCCTGCGCAAGGGTCTCGAGCAAATCCTGTCGGCGCGCCACGGCGACAACCCGCACACCTTCGCGCGCAAGCCCCTTGGCGATGGCGCGTCCAATTCCGATACTGGCCCCGGTGACAACGGCGGTTCTGGATTTGAGGTCAAGATCCATAACTTATATCCTTGCGATTTGCTGCACCGCCGCATTTGCGGAATGTGCAGACGTCCCAATCTGCCCGGCACGAGGCCGGGCGGATGTTCTATCACAGCGTCCTGAAAGTGCTCCTGAAAAGCCCACAAATCGAAAGCCATTCAAATCCGGGAGAACCCTTTCAAACCCAGGAGAACCCTTCGGGATAAGCGCGTCAGACCGCCTGATCTCGGCTCGCGCAGCAACAACAAATGACTTCGGCTTAGGTATAATTGTTGGCATACAGCTTTGATGTCACGAGTAATCGGACAGACAACGAAAAACAGTCTCAATTGGGAGGAGAGTTCATGCTCAAGGCCATTCTTGCGGGCGTCGTGGCCGCCGCTTTCATTGCTCCAGGCGGAGCTATGGCTCAGGCGCCGATCGTCATCAAATTCAGCCACGTCGTCGCCAACGATACGCCGAAGGGCAAGGGCGCTCTCAAGTTCAAGGAGCTCGCCGAGAAATACACCAACGGCAAGGTCAAGATCGAAGTCTATCCCAACTCTTCGCTTTACAAGGACAAGGAAGAAATCGAGGCATTGCAACTCGGCTCGGTGCAGATGCTGGCGCCGTCGACCGCCAAGTTCGCACCGCTCGGCGCCAAGGAATTCGAAGCGCTCGATTTGCCATGGCTGTTCAAGGACGAGGCGACCTACGACAAAGCCATGAAGGGGACGATCGGCAAGTGGCTATTCAAGAAGCTTGAACCAAAAGGCATCACCGGCCTCGCTTACTGGGACAACGGCTTCCACATGGTGTCGGCCAACCGGCCGCTGCTCAATCCGGCCGATTTCCAGGGCCTCAAATTTCGCATCTCCGGCTCGAAGATCGCGGATCGGTATTTCCGCGATCTCGGCGCGATCCCCCAGATCATGGCGTTCTCGGAAGTCTATCAGGCCTTGCAGACCGGCGTGGTCGATGGCTGCGAGAATACACCATCGAACTATCTGACGCAGAAATTCCATGAAGTGCAGAAGGACATCACCGTGTCCTATCATGCCCATCTGCAATACGCCGTTATCGTGAACACGAAGTTCTGGAACGGACTGCCGCCGGACATTCGCAAGGAACTCGAAAAGGCGATGAACGAGGCAACCGACTACACCAACTCAATCGCGGTCAAGGAAAATGAGGACGCGCTGGAAGCCATCAAGAAGACGGGCAAGACGACCCTGCATTACCTGACCGACGACCAGAAGAAGGCATGGCAAACAGCGATGCGCCCGACTTACACGTGGGCGAAGGCCCGGGTTGGGCAGGAAGTCCTCGATATCATGGCCAAGGAGCTTGACATCAAGATGAACTAACGCTGGTTTACGCTTAAACAAGAAGCGGCCGGGAGGGCAAACTCCCGGCCGTTCGGGTCTCTGAGGGGGGATTTGCGTTGCTGAAGGGAATCAATGGAGCACTCAACCATCTGGAAGAATGGCTGATTGCCACGCTCATCGCGGCAGCCACCGGATTGATCTTCGTCGCGGTGCTGCACCGGTATGGGACTGGTCTCTCCATCGATATCTCGAAGTGGACCGCCGCCCGCGGCATCCCCGTCGTCCCCGAAATGCTCAAGAGCGTCTATCTGTGGCTCGCCGCTCTCGATCTCTCGTGGGCGCAAGAGCTGTGCATCTACATGTTCATCTGGATGGCCAAGTTCGGCGCCGCCTATGGCGTGCGCACCGGCATCCATGTCGGCGTCGATGTGCTCGTCAACCTGCTGCCGCCCAAGTCGCGCAGGAACGTGATCCTTTACGCAATTGCGTGCGGCGCGCTGTTCACGGCGGCGATTGCCTCATTCGGCGCCTCGTTCGTCTGGGAAATGTTCAAGACCGGCCAGCACTCGAACGATCTCGAATGGCCGATGTGGATGATCTATTTGGCCATCCCGCTCGGGTCCGGCCTGATGTGCTTCCGCTTCCTGCAGGTGGCATGGTCTTACTACTGGACCGATCATCTGCCGCACCACAGTGAAGCGCAGGTCGAAGGCGTCGAGGCCACCGACAACCTGCATTTGGCAACGGATGCGCACGGCACGGTACCCAGCCGCTGGTCAAAACCGCTTTCATACATCCTGATCTGCCTGCCGCTTTTGATCCTGGCGATCTGCTTCGCCCACAAGGTCGGGATCATCGTACTGCCGCAGTCGATACGGGCGATCACCGTCTTCGTGCTGCTGATCTCGTTCATGATCACAGGCATGCCGGTGTCGATCGCTCTCGGTCTGACCGTGCTCACCTTCATGTTCGTCCTCACCGACGTGCCGATCGAATCGGTATCGATGAAGCTGTTCACAGGTCTCGAGAGCTTCGAGATCATGGCGATCCCGTTCTTCATTCTGGCCGGCGGCTTCCTCACCCATGGCGGCGTCGCACGCAGAATGATCAATTTCGCCGTGTCTCTCGTCGGCCATTGGCATGGCGGCCTCGGCCTCGCCGGTATCGTGGCATGCGCGATGTTCGCACTCGTTTGCGGATCGAGCGTCGCGACGGTCGCAGCCATCGGCGCCATTGTGCTGCCCGAGATGGTCCGACACGGCTATCCGATGCGATTCGGCGCCGGCATCATCACGGTCGCCGGCTCGCTCGGCATCCTGATGCTGCCGTCGATTCCGAAGATCGTTTACGCCGTCACCACCAACACCTCGATCGGCGCGCTGTTCGTCGCCGGTCTGCTACCCGGCATGATGCTGACCGCCATGCTGTGTACCGTGACCTGGTTTCTCGCAAAAAAGCGCAACTATCCACGATTGCCGAAGGCGAGCTGGCTGGACACCTGGAACGCGTTCCGCGACAGCATCTGGGGCCTGATGCTGGTCGTCATTATCATCGGCGGCATCTACAGCGGCTTGTTCACGGCGACGGAAGCCGCGGCGATGGCCGCCGTCTACTCCTTCTTCATCGCGGTGTTCGTTTACAAGGCGATCACATTCAAGGACGTTCCCCGCGTGCTGCTGCGAGCGGCCAACACCAGCGCGATGCTGCTCTACATCATCACCAACGCGGTGCTGTTCTCGTTCGTCCTGACCAACGAAAACATTCCCTCTGCGCTGGCGGACTGGATCCTGACCCAGAATCTCGGCTGGTTCGGATTCCTTCTGATGGTCAACGTGCTGCTGCTGGTGGCGGGAAATTTCATGGAGCCGAACTCGATCATCCTGATCATGGCTCCCATTCTTGCGCCCGCCGCGAAGAAGCTCGGTATCGATCTGGTGCATTTCGGCATCGTCATCGACGTCAACATGGAGGTCGGCCTGTGCCATCCGCCCGTTGGCCTCAACCTTTATGTCGCATCCATGATCGCCGGGATGCGCATCACCGATCTTGCGGTGGCCGTGTGGCCCTGGCTTGTGACGATGCTGGT
>JAFEFK010000281.1 GCA_018240625.1 Pseudomonadota bacterium | reverse complement strand
CCGCCACCATGCTCGCGACGTGTGCGCTGCAGTTCACCGATGTCAGGATGCCGATGTAGTTGCGCGTCGCCACGCGGCCATCATTGCGCCGGATCCCCATGAAGGTCGCGGGCAGATCGAAGTTCGGAGTCGGCTGCACGTCGACGCCATAGGCGTAGTCGCGCGCAAAATCCCCCATGCCGCAATTCTGCGTATGCACATGCTGGCCCGGCGCAATCGGTGCCGTCGCAAAGCCGATAATCTGCCCGTAGCGCCGGATCGGCTCGCCAGCCGCAATCGGCCGGATCGCGACCTTGTGTCCGGCCGGAATCCGATCCGTCGTCACGACGCCATCGGTAACCGTAACGCCCGGCATCAGCATGGTGCGCGCGATCAGCACGCCGTCGTCGGGATGCAGGCGGATGACGGGAGACGGAGCCATGGCCGGAATCCTCTGTCTTTCACCTCACCCCGCTTGCGGGGAGAGGTCGGATCGCACTTGCGATCCGGGTGAGGGGCAATACAGCGCGTCAATAATAGCGCAGTATCGACGAAGGATAAGCGCCCCTCACCCCACTCCTCTCCCCGCAGGCGGGAGAGGGAGAGGAGTGCCGAGGGGCAATAACTCACGCCTTACCGGACGAATCCTTGCGGGTCTGGTTAACCCACTGCGTTGCCGCGGTCGCCATGATGCCGCTGTCGTTGGCGAGCGTCACCAGCTTGAATCCCATGCCGATGTTCTTGGCGGCACCCGCCGGGCCCGAACAGTGAATGCCCGGATACAGTCCGCGCTTGTCGCATTCCTTGATGATCTTGTCGTAGATCTTGAGAATCTCTGGCTCCTCGCGGTCGAGCTTCGGCACGAGACCGTAGGAGAAACCGAGATCGGACGGCCCGATATAGACGCCGTTGATGCCCTCGACATCGAGGATCGCTTCCATGTTTTCAACGGCCGTCTTGGTTTCCATCATCGGCAGCAACACGATCTCGTCGTTGGCTGTCTGCTGATAGGAGCCCGCCGAGCCATACATGCCGGAGCGGATCGGACCGTTGGAGCGCGTCCCCTTCGGCGGATACTTCGCGTACTGCACCAGATTTTTTGCTTCTTGCGGCGTGTTGATCATCGGGCAGATCACACCGTAAGCGCCGCCGTCGAGCACCTTGCCGATAATGCCGGGCTCGTTCCAGGGAACGCGCACCATCGGCGTCACCGGATGCCCGTGCATCGCCTGAAAGCATTGCACCATCGACTGGTAATCCTGCACGCCGTGCTGCATGTCCACAGTCACACTGTCGAAGCCGCACTGCGCCATCACCTCGGCGGAGAAGCCGGAGGGTATTGCAAGCCACGCATTCACGACGGCCTTGCCGGACTTCCAGATTTCCTTGACCTTGTTAGCCATTGCTCGATCCTTTTTTTGAACTTCAAACACGTCATTGCGAGGAGCTCAGTTCCTCGCCTTCGAGGAACGTTAGCGACGAAGCAATCCAGTCACGAATTGTAAACCCCGGATTGCTTCGCTGCGCTCGCAATGACGCGCAATCGACTAATTCCCAACGCTCTGTATCTTTGCCTCGCTGACGCCAACCTCACGCGCCGTGTTGACGATCGCAGCCCAGGTATCGTCCGGCAGCGGCACGCCGTTTTTGGTACGGTCCGCGCGGGTCTTGCGCTCGGTGTCGCCGGGGATCAGCACGGCATCGACACCGGCGACCGGCTTGGTCGCCCGGATGAAGTCGACATAGCGCGAAATCTCGCCGTCGAAGAAATTGCTGGTGTCGACCACCTTGGGATCGACATAGATCGCGAACATGCCGTTGGCGAAGCGCCGATCCGGCGCGGTTGCACCCGTGCCCGTCAACGCGCCGCCGAGCAATTCGCAGATAAAGGCGAGGCCCGACCCCTTATGCTCGCCGAACGCCCGGATCGCACCGGTGCCTTTGGTATGATCGCGCGGGCCCTGAACTTCGTGGGGACCGTAGAGCACTGCCGGATCCTCGCTAAGTGTGCCGTCCCGATCGATCAGCGCACCCTTCGGCAATTTCTTGCCGCCACGGCTGGCCACCAGCACCTTGCCTTCGGCGACGATCGAGGTCGCGAAATCGAGCACGATCGGATCCTGTCCATCGCGCGGAATGCCGACGCAATACGGCGCGGTCGACAGCCGCTTCTCAACGCCGCCATACGGCGCGACCAGTAGCGACCCCGCGGCATTGACGAAGTGGACCGAGACCAGCCCTTCGGCTGCCGCCATTTCGGCCCAGTCGCCGACCCGGCCGATATGCCCGGCATTGCGAAGCGCGATCGCGGAGAGACCCGCTTTCTTGCATTTCTCGATGCCGATCTTGACGGCCTGCGGCGTCACCGTCTGCCCGTAGCCGAACTTTCCATCGACCACCGCGAGCGACGGTGTATCGACCACGACATCGACGGTCTGGTCGGGAACGACGGACCCCATCTTGTTCCAGCGCACATAGACCGGTACCCGGATCACGCCATGACTGTCATGTCCCGTGAGATTTGCCGTCGTCAGATAGGTCGCAATCCGTTTCGCTTCGGCTGCCGAAGAACCTGTATGCGCGAAAACGTCCGCGACAAAATCGATCAGTTTCTGAGCCTGGAGTGTCACCATGACCGGACGTTCATCCCGTGATTTTTGTTGCTTGCCGCCTGGAATGGCGGAGCTAAAGCCGGGCGTGGCCGCCCGGTGCTGTTATGGCGGCTAGTTTGAGCGAAAAATGACAGGCGTGTCTACGGCTCCCCTCAGGCTGCGGCGCGAAGTTACGCTGATTCCTGCGCCCGCTATGCGCTGCACCGGCAGCAATCCATATCATCATGCAATTTTGCCGCTACTTATCGTCGCCGCTATCGTCAGCATCGTTATTGCCGCCATGAACCGGCATCGCCAGGAGGCTGCTCTCGAGCAGGTTGAGCATGTCCTGTAGATCGGACAACTTCTGCGCGCCGTAACGCTTGGTCATTTCGGCATAGATCGCCTCGGAATGCGGCGCCACCGCCTCGATCAGTTTCAATCCCTTGGCGGTGATCGAGATCGTGCCGCGGCGAAGATCGGATTTCACGGTCTTGCGCTCGATCAAACGGCGGGCTTCCAGATCGCGTAAAATCCGCGACAAGCTGGGCCCCAGCAGATAAGCGACACGGGCAAGGTCGGTTACTTCGATGATGTCAATCGACGATAGCGCGCGCAGAATGCGCCATTGCTGCTCGGTTACTCCATCCGCCCGCAGCGATGGGCGGAAATGCCGCATCACGGCTTCGCGCGCGCGCAGCAATGCCATCGGCAGCGAGCGCGAGAACTCGCGCATCGGCGCCTGCGCAGCGCCGGTGTTGCTGGCGGCGGCCGGAACGGCCTCACGAGGCCGGCTATCCCTGGAAGGTGTCTTCAGACCCATTTCAAGCCTATGGTACAGATCCGTGTCGGCACAGCCACAGACTCGGCGCGCGGCTTCTCCATACCACACGCCGGTGACGCAGGGTGCAATGCACAACGAAAACTCATCCGCGAGGGAGTTGAACCATTTAACTTAACATGTTAATCATTTTGGATTGAGCTTCTGACAGTGGCGATTCCGATGGCATTGACGACAGACGAGATCCGGCACGCGGCAGAGCGCCTGCATCGCGCGGAACAGACCCGCACCCAGATCCGCCAGCTCTCGCAGGACCATCCGGATATCACTATCGACGATGCCTACGCCATCCAGAAAGCCTGGATCGAGATCAAGGTCGCCGAAGTGCGCTTCGTCAAAGGCCACAAGAGCGGCCTGACCTCGAAAGCGATGCAAAGCGCGCTCAAT
>JAFEFK010000280.1 GCA_018240625.1 Pseudomonadota bacterium | reverse complement strand
GTGCCCGGCCCGCAGCTCATCAGCCAGCATCCCGATATTTTCTGGGGATTGATCGCGAGTTTCTGGATCGGCAACATCTTGCTTGTGATCCTCAATGTCCCGATGATCGGACTGTGGGTCAAGCTCCTGAGCATTCCCTATCGCTACCTCTATCCGAGTGCGATGTTCTTCATCTGCATCGGGGTCTATGCCGCCAACAATGACATGTTTCAGGTTGGCGAGACCATGGTGATCGGCATTTTTGGTTATATCCTGCTCCGGCTTGATTTTCACCCGGCGCCGATCCTGCTCGGCTTCGTGCTGGGACCGCGTTTCGAGGAGAATTTTCGCCGCACAATGCTCATTTCGCGCGGCGACCTGAAGGTCTTCATTGATCGGCCGATCAGCGCCGTGTTTCTGACGCTTTGCCTCGCGCTGATCGCAGGACAGCTCTATGTCTGGTTGCGCAAGCCGAAATTTGTCGCCGAGGAAAAAGCGATCGAAGCGAAATTGCCGGCGTCGCCCTATACCGAGTTGTCCGGTTAGGCGGGCGGATCGCGGGTCGGTTGCGACGGTTGCCGCTCGTACAAGTCCGGCGAAGACCGGACGGGGTACTGGAGGATTGAAATGATGAAGCCGGGGTTCGTCGCGGCACTGGCAGCGGCTCTTTTTGCCTATCCGTGCCTTGCACAGGATTATCCGGCGCGCACCGTCAAGATTATCGTCCCTTTTGGCGCCGGGGGGCCTGCCGATGTGACGGCTCGCGTCATCGGCAACGCATTGCAGGAAAAGTTCGGCCAGCCTTTTGTCATTGAAGACAGGCCGGGGGCGGGCGCGTTGATCGGAACCATGGAGGCCGCGAAGGCCGCGCCTGATGGCTACACGCTGTTGATGATGTCGAACACGCAGACGGCCAACGAATCGCTGGTACCGCAGCGCAAGTATGAACTGATGCGGGATCTCATGCCGATCGCGCCGGTCAACTATTCCGATCTGGTTCTGGTCGTGAATCCGTCGGTGAAGGCGAAGACCCTGGCGGAGTTCATTGCGCTCGCGAAGTCCGAACCGGGTAAACTCAATTACGCCTCGTCAGGACAGGGAACGCCATACCATATGGCGGGCGAGTTGTTCAAAGCGATGACCGGCATCAATGTCGTTCATGTGCCGTATCGCAGCAGCGGCGATGCGCGCAATGGCGTGATCGGCGGTCAGGTTCAGATGATGATCGATGCGGTTCCTGCGATGGCACCTAACGTCATGGCGGGCCAAGTCAGGGCGCTTGCGACCACCGGCAACGCACGTTCCACTGTTCTGCCCGACGTGCCAACGGCCAACGAGGCCGGCGCGCCCGGTTACAACGCGACGATCTGGCTCGGCGTCATGGCGCCCGCCGGAACGCCCAAGGAGATTGTTGACAAGCTGAATACAGCGATCAATGCCGTCATCAAGCGCCCCGATGTCGTCAAGCTCTGGGCGGCCCAAGGTGCGATCCCAATGTCGATGACGCCGCAGGAGTTCGATACCTATCTTCGCGCCGATATCGTGAAATGGGCCAATGTGGTCAAGCGGTTTCCGCAGCAGCCGAAGTAGCTCATGAGCGTTCGGCTCCTCGGCGTGTAGATTCCGCGACGCCGTTCATGCATTGGTAACAATAACCCGTGTCAGACCGGTGTCATGGCGCCGGTGTGGAAGGTGTCCCCCTGTTTACCCGTCCGGTTTAACCAAAATGACAAGGTGCTGGAACTATCGTTCGCTTGCGGAAGGAGGTGGGCGGTAATTCGTGACTGCCACCAGCCGCTTTAGCCAGCAATGGTTTTGAAAGTCTGGCGAAATCCGGCCTTTCGGCACGTGGTGAAGGTTGGGAAGTCATGTCCGGAGCGCCTGAGCAAAGTAAACTCTCGCCAGCCGGCGAAAACAGGCCGCGCCAGTCTGCGGGCGTGCAGGCCGATCGGCATGACGTTCGTGTTGACGATAGTGTCCGCGCGCAGCTGAGTTTTCTCAGTGAAATTATCGGGTGCCTTCCGGCCGGCGTGACAGTTCAAGACGAGCAGGGCAATTTTATTTTCGTTAACGACGCCGCGGCCGCGCAGTTTAACACGCTGGCGTCCGACATCGTCGAAACAGCGTCCGATACGGCGTTTCGCTCAAGGGAATTGAACGATCGCAGACATCTGGTTGCCGATGTGCTGCAGTCCGGACGCAGCAGGACAATCGAAGAATTCATCCGCACTGAACTCGCGGCGAAAGTTTATCTTACCACACATAAGCCGCTTCAGATTTCGAACCGGCGGCTTCTGTTGTCGAGTTCGGTCGACCTTTCTCAGCAAAAAGCTGTTGAAGAGGAGCTCTTCCGTTGTGCGTACTATGATGAGTTGACGGGCTTGCCGACCCGGCGCGTCATTGAGCGGCGCGCCAACAGTCTTATTCGCGTGGACGGGTCATCGGCAAGGTTTGCGCTGGC
>JAFEFK010000027.1 GCA_018240625.1 Pseudomonadota bacterium | reverse complement strand
GGCGCACGACATCGAGCCGGTGCAACAGGTCGGCCCGGAACTGCCCGCTTTCGACTTTTGCGTCGAGATCCTGATGCGTCGCGGCGATCACGCCGCTCTCGGCTGTACATCCGGCGAGCCGTAGCACGTGCCGAAGCTGCCGCACGTTACCGGGGAACGGATGCGCCAGCAGCACTTGCCAGGCGCTGTCGGATAGCCGGGCTTGCGGCGCTTCCTCCGATGCGAGGCGTGCGATCACTGTCGCCTTGTCGGCTCGGTCGCGTAGCGCGGGCAGGTCGACCTGCAGGCCGCGCAGGCGATAATACAGGTCAGCCCGAAAGCCGCCGCCGGCCACCATCGCCTCGAGGTCGCGATGGGTGGCGCTGACGAGGCGGATGTCAACCGGGACCGGCTTCAGCGCGCCGAGCGGCCAGACTTCGCGATTTTCCAGCACGCGCAATAGCCGCGTCTGCAGCGCGAGCGGCATGTCGCCGATTTCGTCCAGAAACAGCGTGCCGCCGTCGGCCTGCACGATCAGTCCTTTCGATCCATCGCGGCGTGCGCCGGTGAAGGCGCCGGCCTCGTAGCCGAACAACTCCGCATCGACGAGGCTTTCCGGCATCGCCGCGCAGTTGAGCGCGATATAGCGGCCGCCGCGGCTACTCGCGGCGTGAATCGCACGCGCGAGCATGTCCTTGCCGCTGCCGGTCTCACCATGCAACAGCACCGGGACGTCCTGGTCGGCGATTCGCGCCAGCCGCTGCACGGTGCGTTGCAGATGCGGATCCTCGCCGGCAAATTGTGTCAGGGCATCATAGCGGCGGTCGGCGGCCCGATGCGGCCGTGGCGTCGATCGGGCCTGCCTGACAACGTGTGCCGGGCCGCTGAGGCGGCCATTCCCTAGCGGTGCGCCGTCCGCGCGGCGCAACACCTGAATCGTATCGGGCGATCGGAGCGCGTCGGCGTCGATCCGGATGAATTGCGACAGCACGGAGCCGTTGTCGATTGCGGTGTCCGAGAGACCGAAGGTCTGGCGCGCCGTGCGGCTCGCGCCAAGAACGCGCTGGTCGCCGTCGAACGCGATCACGCCGGTGTTGCCATCTTCGTCAGCCGGCAGCGTGGCGATCCATGCGTCGCGGAAATGGGAGCGGAAGATGGTCTCCTCGATGCGGCGGACGGCCTGAATCGTGACGGCGAGCGCGAGCTGATGCGCGGTGCGATCAAGATCGGCGCGGCAGGACGTGATGTTGACCGCGCCTGCAAGCTGACCGCCGTGACCGAACACGGGCGCGACCGCGCAACTGAAGCGTGACCATTGTTCGCGGAAATGGTCGTCGCGATGGACAAGGATCGGTCGCTGTTCGGCCAGCGCAGTCCCGACGCCGTTTGTGCCTTCGGTCGCCTCGGAGAAGACCGAGCCGGTATAGATCTTCCATTCCCGAAGCATGTCTGCGGCGTCGCCTCCGGGCAGGCGGCTGACCAGCATCGTCGCATTGGTGTCGGCGAAATTGACGCAGTATCCGGCGAGGTGCACGATCCGGAAGAGATCGTCGAGCTCGGGCATCGCAAGACGGATCATCTCGTCGAGCGGTGCGGTGAAATCCTTGAGTTCAGACTGCGTTAATGTTCGCGGCGGGCCGCGCCGTGCCGGATCCAGTTTGTGATGCACCAGACAGCGCCGCCATGAATCGGCGATACGCGGCTCATGATCGGCCACCGCCGTGTCGCTGGCGACCGACAGTACGCGCTCGACGTGACTTCGGGCGAGGTCCATTGCGACGTCTCCATCCCGGAATTTCGCTGAAGTCTGTCATCGGTTGCGGAGAAGTCAACCGGGCTCGAGGCCGCGTGTGGCGGCATTGCGGCAACGGCGGGAATCCACTGGCCGATGAAAATGCTTGGAGGACGCAGGCGTAAGCGAAAATGCCACAGCTGTGCGG
>JAFEFK010000279.1 GCA_018240625.1 Pseudomonadota bacterium | reverse complement strand
CAGACAAGTCGGCGATGGCGGCAATGACGTGCTCAACGCACACGATCCCGACGACGCCGAAATCCGACATGCGCTTTATAATGCTACGCACCCTTTCCTGCTCGTCCTTCGTCATTCCTGCCATCACCTCATCCAGAAAAACCAGATCGGGTTGAAGCGCGAGAACACGGGCAAGCTCCAGCTCGCGCTGACGGCCGGGGGTAAGGCGGGCGACGGGCTCAAGCCACATCTCATCAAGACCGACGGTGCGAAGAACCCACGCCGCATGCTGAACCGCTTGATGCTTTTGCCGGCCGTGCCGAGCCGCAAGAACGACATTCTCCCAAACGCTCAACTCTGTAAGAAGGCGCGGAATCTGAAAGGTTCTCGCCATCCCCAAGTGAACGCGGTCGATAACGGGAAGAGCCGATATGGCGCCGCCGCGAAACAGAATCTCGCCGCTGGTCGGTTGTACGAACCCGGTTATGGCGTTGAACAACGTCGTCTTGCCCGCGCCATTCGCGCCGATGATGCTGAGTGTTTCGCCTCGGTGCAGCTTGAACGACACGTTGTCCAGGGCAAGCAGCCCGCCAAAGCGAACCGAGAGCTCGCGCACCTCAAGGAGGGACTCACTGGCGTCGAGGCCAGCATCGATTGCAACCGGCGCATTTCCCGATGGTAATTCGGGTGGCGCCAGAATCAATTTACGCCTGAGGAGACCAAACCGATTCAGGAGCGAAACGAGCCCCCCCGGAAACATCAGCACGGTAACGATGACCACCGCACCATAAAGCGCGAGCTTGAGCGATGAAAAGTGAATCAGAAGTTGCTCGCCGACCAACATCAGAACGGACGTTCCAATCAGCGGCCCCCAAACGGTCCCGATGCCTCCGAACAGAGTGAAGACGATGGTTTGCAGATCAAGTGTCGGATCGAACGCGCTGGCCGGATCGAGGTAGCTCCGGTTCCAGGCAATCAAGCCGCCGACAAGGCCGGGGAAAATGGCGCTCAGAATAAACGTGATAACTTTGACCCGGTTCGTCGGCACGCCCAGCGCGCCCGCGGCGTCTTCATCCTCTCGCACGCTCATCGCATCGAGGCCAAAACCTGAACGTGCGAAGTAGGCATTCACCGCAAATGCACACAATGCCGTCAGCATCATCCCGACGTAGACGGAACTCGGGTTGAGTTGGGGTGGAAGCGTCGTTCCGGCTGCTCCGCCGGCATAGTTCCAATCGGAGAAAACGACTGTAAGAATTCGTGCAAGTCCGAGCATACCCAAGGCAAATAAAATGCCGCGAAGCCGCAGCATGATCGGGCCGAAGATGGCGGCAACAATTGCCGTCACGATGCCGCCGCAACAAATCGCGACATACCAGGGAATATCGAAGTGGTTGACGAGGACGGCGGTCGTGTATGCGCCAAGTCCGAAAAAAGAAACCTGACCAAAGGAAATGTAGCCGGCAAATCCGCTGATCAGATTCCAACTATATCCCAGCGCCACAAAACCCAGAATGTCCGTCGCCAGTTGCACCGTATACTCGGAGCCAAAAGCCGGAATGCCGATCGCCACGGCCAGAAACGCCACCGCAGTCACCAGATATCCGGCTCTTATCCGATTTGTAGCCTGCATCGGAATATGACCCTTCTTGCTTTTAGACCACATTCCAATCATGCCGCCCGCCGGAGTCCTTGAGGCCACAGCAGCATGACCACGATCAGGATCACAAAGGGCAGGACGTTCGCAACGTCACCTCCGAAAAAGTATCCGGCCATGGATTGTGCCAACCCCAGCAAAAGCGCCGCGATCGTCACTCCGGCATATTCGCCAAGCCCGCCAAGCGCGACGATGACAAACGCAAGGATCGTCAGGTTATCCGCGGATTCGGCTGCCATCGGCAGGATCATGATCAACAAGGTGCCCGCCGAAGATGCAAGCGCAACGCCAAGCGCAAATGCAAAAAGCCGGATACGGCGAACGTTGATCCCGCAGCAGGCCGCGCCGACAGGACTCTGGGAAGCGGCCAGCAGGGACTTGCCGAAGGACGTGTAGTTAAGCCCCAAATACAGCAGGGCCACGATCCCCATGGCGAACAGGCCGACGACCACCTGCGCTTTGCTTAACGTGATGGCGCCAACCGTCCAGGTGCTCTGGAGATAAGGCAGCGAGACGTAATCCGCTCCCCAGACGTGGAGAGCAATCTGCACCAGAACGTAATCGAGACCGAACGTGACCATCAGGCTGAGGAGCTCGGCCCTGCGGCCCTGATTCATGAGGGGCTCGATCAACACGGGCTGAAGCAGCCCGCCGACGACAAAGCTCACGATAAAAACGATGGGAAGGACAATGAGAGGACTTAACCCGGTGCGGGTTGAAAACCAGAACGTGAACAAGCCGGCCATCACGATAAAGCTGCCATGGGCCAGATTGACGACCCGCATGACACCAAAGATGAGGTTGAGACTTTGCGCGATCAGCACATAAGTCCCGCCGAGCAAAATTCCGTTGATCAGCAACTGCACGGCAAGCATGGAGAAAACACCCAGATCAGACCACGCCCGTCTTCACGACGCAGGACGAAAGAAGACGAGCGCGGTTATCTTTCAAGCCAATCGGTGACGCCTCACTGACCGGTATATGGCGTGAGCAATTTCGCCTCAGCCATGTCGTCGGGAGTGATTAGCTTGAGATGACCGTCCTGGATCTGAACAAGACTTTGCGTAAATCCCTGAGACAAACCGTTTTCATCGACTTTGAAAGGTCCCTGCACGGTATCTACCGTGTTGGCGTGAAGCCAAACCCGGATCTTGTCCTGATCGAGCGACTTCGTGCCTTCCACAGCGGCACCGAGCACCTTGACTGCCCCATAGCCCGCCGCGGAATGATAGTCGGGATCCTGCTTGAACATCTCCTTGTAGTGTTGGGCGAACTCCTTGCTGCCGGGCGTCTTGAAATTGTGCCACCAGCCCGTATTCGAAATGATGCCATTGGCGAGCGGACCAAGCGCCTTGGTGAAGGCGGCAGCTACCGGCCCGACGGTTTCAGCAAAAT
>JAFEFK010000278.1 GCA_018240625.1 Pseudomonadota bacterium | reverse complement strand
TACAGGTTATGCCAACACCATCGCTGCCGCTGCACTCGTTCTGGCGTTGAGCTACATCTCGTTCGAGATCCGGCGGCTCTATCATGGGCCGGTTCTGGTCGATGGCCAGACCACCGGTGCCGAACAGTACACGTATTCGATCGCGTGGCTCGCCTTCGGCGTCCTGCTGCTCGGCATCGGCGTCATCGTCAATTCGCAGCGGGCGCGGCTGGCGTCCGCTGTGGTCATCGCGCTGACGATCTTCAAGGCTTTCGTGATCGACATGTCGACGCTCACGGGTATCTACCGGTCGCTGTCGTTCATCTGCCTTGGACTGGTGCTGGTGGCGATCGGGTGGCTATACCAGCGCATCCTGTTCCGCCGCAACGCGCCGCCGCCCGAGGGCTCCGTGCTCTCGCCTTAAGCCCTCACCTCCTGGCGCTGGAACACGACGTAGCCGGCCACGAACAGCACGATGGTGCCCGCGATCAGCCCGACGGTCTGCGGCCAGACGATGATGAGGCTCTGGCTCAGCGGCAACGGCGAGCCCATCACCGCGCCACGCAACTGTTCAATAAAGACAGGTCCGAGCGTGCGAGTCGTTGGCGACAGCACGGCGACCATGGCTTCACTGAACAGGTGGTTCGGCGATATGCGTGAGAGCATCTGGGTCCAGACCGCGGTATCCGGCGACTCCAGCCCCAACATCGCATAGCGCGGATCGGGCGGCGCGATCACCTGTGCAATTGCGGGTGCCAGCATCGGCCACAGCACCGTCAGGAACAACCAGATGCCGAGCGCCACAAGCGCCGCCGTGGCCGCCGAGCGGAATACGATCGACAGCAGCATCGCCAGCGCGAGCCAGACACCCGCATAGAACACCGCGATCACCAGAAAGGCCAGCGAGCGCGCGACCTCCTCGCCACCCGGCGGCACGCCAAGGAAGATCAGGCCAAGACCGATCACCATCAGCCACAACGCCGCCAGACTCATCGCGAGCGTCACGAGTCCGGCGAGGAATTTCCCCATCAGCAGCGCATCGCGATAGATCGGCTGCGCCAGAATCCGCGACAGCGTGCGCCTGTTATGTTCGCCATTGATGGCGTCGAAACCGAGCCCGATCGCCATCAGCGGAATCAGGAATCCGAGAATGGCCACGAACGACGGCAGCGGCGCACGATTGACCGTGAACAGCCGCAACAACAGGAATGGATCTTGCGCCGTGGTCTGCCGCAGACTGTCGATCGCGCTGTAGAGCGCGGCAAGCGCCGTCAGCACGATCAGCCATTCCAGCACGAACATCCGGGCGCTGGAGAGGTTGTCCGCCAGTTCCTTGACGGCCACCGCGCCGACGCCTTGAAAAGGCGAACCCTCACGCCGCATGACGCGCCCCCTGCGTTTCTCCGGTGTGACTTTGGAAGTAGCGCGCGTAGATCGCCTCGAGACTGGGCTCGTCGACGGACAACCGGCGCAGCGATCCGTTGGCCGCCACCACGGCGCGGGCGGCGTCGGGCCGCACGTCGCGATCGGCGGTCATGCGGAAGCGATCGGCGGCGAGCGTTTCCACGCCGGTGACCCCCGGAATAGCCGCGAGCCGCCGGTCCAGGCTGCTGCCATCGGCCTCTACCTCGACCACGAAGCCCGCGCCCAGCACCTGCCGCGCGAGATCGGCAACAGTGCCCATCAGCACGATGCGTCCGGACTGAAACAGTGCGACACGATTGCAGACCCGCTGCACCTGATCGAGCAGGTGCGAGGACAATAGCACTGTAACTCCTTCCGCCCGCAGCTCGCCAACCAGGCCGAGAAACTCGATCGTCGACTGGGGATCGAGCCCGGAGGTTGGCTCATCGAGGATCGCGATCTCGGCCTGCTTGACGAGGATTTCGGCAAGTCCGAGCCGCTGACGCATGCCGCGCGAGAACGTGGCAACGCGCTTGTCAGCGACATCGGATAACCGAACGCGCGCGAGCGCGGCGGCGATGCGCCGCGCTCGCTCCGCCGATCGAAGCCCCATCAGCTTGGAGGTGTAAGCCAGGTTTTCGACTGCGGTAAGGTGATCGTAGAAGCCGACCGAATCCGGCAGATAGCCGACCCTGCGTTTGACTTGCAGCGGTGCCCGTGCCGGGTCGTTGCCCAGCACGTGAACCGTCCCGCCAGAAATTTCCGTCAGGCCGAGCATCATCAGGATGGTCGTGGTCTTGCCGGCACCGTTCGGTCCGAGTAGCCCGAAGGTTTCGCCTTTGGCGATGTCGAAGTTGACGCGATCGACGACGTTGACCCCGCCATAGTTTTTGGTCAGGTCGCGTGCGGCGATGACGATGTCGCTAGCTGATCCCGTCATCGGCGTCCGAACCTTGCAACCGCGCCCAGCATCAAGAGCAGCGCCACACCGATGACACCGGCGCCGGCGATCCCCCACACGGTCGATGTGGACACCATGACTCGAAACTGACCGGAGGCCGTATCGCCCCGCGAAGTCGCAGTGACCGTCGTCATGTAATCGCCAGCAAGCGATTTGTCGCTCGGCGTGAGAAGCGCTTGCACCTCGGCATCCTTGCCGGGCACAAGCCGGTCGATGGTGGCAGGCTGGAATGTGACTTTCCAGCCGGTGGGTGCATTGGCCGACAGCTTGATGTTGTCGGCGGGCGCGCTGCCGCTGTTGGTGACAACGACCGGGATCGAACTCTGCGTGGCGGCCTCCGCGCGTGCGCTCAACAGGCCGTCACGTCCCGACACCTGAAGCTGCGGCTGGCCCGCGATGTCAAGCGCAAGCTCGGTCCTGGCCGTTGCGTCTTCGGCCTTCACCGTCACGCTGACCGGGAAGTGTCCGCCATCGACCGTCCCGGGCGGCCGCACCTTGAGTTTGATGTCCTTGGACTGGCCGGCATCGATCGGAATCGAGGAGAGCTCCTGCGTGCCGTAGGCTTCCGTAAACGAGGTCTCGAAATTGGGCGGCGCATCCGCAGCAAAGCTCGCGACCAGATTGCGGCCGCTGTCGTTCTTGATCGTCAGCGTATATTCGAAATTGGATTTTGGACTGCCGCGCAACGAGGGCAACTTCGATTCGACCGTGAGCTTGGCCGGCAACTCCTTCGCCAGCGCCACCGCGACCGGCAAGGTTGCCTGACCGCCCTGCCCTTCAGCCTTCACCGTCAGCGTCTGCGCGGTCATGCTCGCATTTTTCGGCACGTCGAGACGCAGTTGAAGCGCGACATTCGAATCCGGTCCCGGCATCGCCGCCGCAACAGGCTGGCCTCCGCCAAGCAGCGTCGCGGTCCAGCCGGTCGGCACGCCTGCGATGGACAACTGATATCGCTCTGGCGCGAGGCCGTAGTTTTGCAGGCGGAGCGGGATGGTCGAGGTGGTGCCGGGCCTGACGGTGACCGCCGGATAGTCGGTCATCAGGTAAAGACCCTTGATGTCATGGGTCGGTTCGGCGGCGTAAGAAGACGCCGTCAGGCAAACGGCAATAGCGAGAGGCGCGAGGAAAAGCGCTCGCATGGGACACTCCATGAGATTTTCGGAATCGAATAAGTTGTCGCCGCTGCGGAGAGTCGTCGAACTTGGCAAGCCGGATGGACTTATGAGCCGGAAAGGGACTTAGAAGCCTAAAGGACTTGGGAAGTCGTATGGCTACGACAGCAGGGCGTCCGCGATTATCGAGTCAATCGTGACCAAAACCGTACAAACTTTTGAAAATTTCTGGGCAGCCAATGACGAGTTCGCGAGCAGAGTGAGAAAATCGACAATGGTCGTAATGCTTTAGTTGGTGCTTCGGCTCATGCCGACGATCACGCCGCGCGCCTGTGCGTGAGCAGCGCTTCGCCAAACGCTTCAAACAGCGCACGATTGACCGGATTACGCTGCGGATCGTATTCGGCGTGCCATTGAACGCCGAGCGCAAACGCCGACGCATCGGCAATGCGGATCGCCTCGATGGTGCCGTCCTCCGCCACGCCTTCCACAACGACGCGCTTACCGGGTTCGAGGATGCCTTGGCCATGCAGCGAATTGACGCGAATGGTCTCGCAGCCGAGCAACCCGGCGAACACGCCGCCGGGGACCAGGCTGACATCGTGGCGGTCAGCGAACACCACGGTCGGATCCGGATGAATCTCGCCGTTCTCGAGTCGCGGCATCCGATGATTCATGCGTCCCGGCAATTCGCGAATCTCCGGATGCAGCGAGCCGCCGAACGCCACATTCATTTCCTGCAAGCCGCGGCAGATGCCAAAGATCGGAATACGGCGGGCGACACAGGCTTCTGCCAAGGACAGCGCGAGATCGTCACGGCTGATGTCGTAAGGCTCGTGCTTGGGGTTCGGCTCGGTCTGGAAACGGCTCGGATGGACATTGGCGCGTGCGCCCGTCAACACAATGCCGTCGACGAAATCCAGTAATGCGCCGATTTCGGTAATCTCGGGGCACCCTGCGAACATTACCGGCAGCGCGCCTGCAACTTCGGCTACTGCGCGCAGATTCCGCTCGCCCACCATCTGCACAGCAAACCGGTTTTCGACGCGGTGCGAATTCCCGATCACGCCGACCACCGGCTTTTTCATCGTCGGCTTCCCGTCAGGGCGTCATGTACGTGTGCGACCATCGGTCGATTTCGCAAGTTGTGGCAGCGCGATAACCCGAACCACCCAGGCTGTCTGTTCGACCGATCATGCCTCGCAGTCCGAACCGGATCAACAGCCTAGGCTTGCTCCAGCCATGCTCGCGGGCGGGACGATGGCCCCGATCTGCTCATGGCTAAGGATTGCCGTAAGAACCGCGCGCGCAACGAATGAAGCAGCCGATCCGGCGCAACCGGCCATGTCAATCGGTGGAGCGGCGAAGCTCCAACGCGCCCTCGGTCTTGGCCGGCTCGACTTTCGCGTCCGGTTTGACGGGGTCGATCGTCGCGCTCTCGACCCGTGGGGTCTCGACACGCGCGGTCACTTCCGTCCGCGTGGCATCCGCGGTGCGGGGTCCATGTCGATGCAGCGAACGGGGGTGCGCCATGCTGCGCGCCAGCAGCATCTGCTTGCCGCCCTGATGGTTGAAATCGCAATAGGCAAAGCCCATGCCCGAAACCGAACCGCGGAAGCTGCGATCATCCTTCTTGTCGAGATTGAAACACGGTTCGAACGGGATGCCCTTGATCGACGCGCAGACGGCCTGACCGCGCACCTGAAGCGTATTGCCCGGCAGCCGCATGTGACGAACCGGACCCGTGCCGCTGAACTGTACCGCGCCCGCAGCGCCGCCATCCTCGAACACTCGCCCGGCGCCACGCGTGCCGTCGAAACATGTGAAGGCAAATACCTTGCCCGCTACGAACCGCTTGGCCTCACTGGCATTCATAATCTGACCGGCCATCGCCGGCGCCGCAATTGCTCCGGCGACCAGGGCTCCTGACACAAAACGCGCGAGCATACTGCACTCCAACCTACTGAGCACGGGTAACCGCCAATGGCTGACGTCTTTACCCGCTGCTTACCATACTAACCGTGGCAACATTGGAGCAGCTTGGTTGGTAAAGTCTGAACGTCCTCAGAGAATCTTTACCACGATACGACCGCGCACCTGACCGGCGAGAATTTTGGCACCCGCCTCGATTACTCCGGCCAAATCAATTTCATGAGTGATTTCAGTAAGTTTCGTCCGATCCAGGTCGGTCGCGAGCCGCGCCCAGGCAGTTTTCCGAAGCTCGATCGGGCACATCACCGAGTCGATGCCCAGGAGACACACCCCGCGCAAAATGAAGGGTGCCACCGAGGACGGCAGATCCATCCCGGCCGCGAGACCGCAGGCGGCGATGGCGCCCCGGTATTTCGTCATCGACAGCAGGTTGGCGAGCGTGGTTGAGCCGACGCTATCGACTCCCCCCGCCCATCGCTCCTTCGCCAGCGGTTTGGCCGGCCCCGACAGCTCGTTGCGGTCAATGACTTCGGACGCGCCGAGATCCTTGAGATAGCCCGCTTCCGACATACGGCCGGTCGACGCGATCACATGGTAGCCCAGTTTCGAGAGCACGGCGGTCGCCACCGAACCGACACCACCGGCGGCACCCGTCACGACCACGGGGCCGTCCTTCGGCGTCAGGCCATGTTTTTCCAGCGCCAGCACCGAGAGCATCGCGGTGTATCCCGCCGTCCCGATCGCCATGGCATCGCGCGCCGAGAGGCCCGCGGGCAGCGCCACCAGCCAGTCGCCCTTGACGCGGGCTTTCTCGGCATACGCCCCGAGGTGGGTTTCGCCCATACCCCAGCCGTTGCAGACGACCTTGTCGCCGGCCTTCCAGGCCGGATGCGACGACTGTTCAACGGTGCCTGCGAAATCGATTCCTGCGATCATGGGGAAACGACGAACCACCGGCGCGGTGCCGGTGACGGCGAGGCCGTCCTTGTAGTTGACAGTCGACCATTCGACGCGAACGGTGACGTCGCCGTCCATCAGTTCGGCCTCGTCGAACTGCGTCAGCGCAACCGTCGTACCCTTCTCGGCCTTGTCGATCCTGATCGCCTTGAATGTCCCCACGCGTCTACTCCCTTTCAGCACGAGCCTTTCGGGAGGTTTAGCGCATTATGCGGGCTGCGCAACCGGCCGCCGGACCGGGGCTTCGACGATCGGCAGATTGATCAGCGCAGACAGCACGCCGAACAACACCGACAGCCACCAGACCGGCGTGTAGGAGCCGAATTTGTCGAACACGACACCCCCGAGCAGCGCACCGAGGAAGCCGCCGACCTGATGGCTGAAGAACGCGAAGCCATAGAGGGTTGCGAGCCAGCGGGTGCCGAACACCAGCGCGACGAGGCTCGACGTCGGCGGAACCGTCGACAGCCAGGTCAGGCCGGTGACGACGCCGAATGCGACCGCGGAGAACGTCGTCATCGGGACCGAAATGAAGGCAACGATCGACAGCGCACGGACGAGGTAGATCGACGACAGGATGTAACGCTTGGGAACCCTGGTCGAAAGCCATCCGACACTCAGCGAGCCGATGATATTGAACAGGCCGATCGCCGCCAGCACCCAGCCGCCGGTCTGAACCGGCATACCGCGGTCGACCAGATAGGCCGGCAAGTGCGCGGTGATGAAGGCGAGCTGAAATCCGCACGTGAAGAAGCCCAGCACCAGCAGCACGTAGGACCGGTGACCGAAGGCTTCCGCGAGCGCGCTTTTGAACGATTGTTCCGGCACCACCT
>JAFEFK010000277.1 GCA_018240625.1 Pseudomonadota bacterium | reverse complement strand
GAGCTTCAATCACTTCCTGATGGGTCCCGTCGGCGTGCAGTTCCTGGCCGATCTCGGCGCGGACGTCATTGCCGTCGAGCCGCCCGACGGCGCATTCCAGCGCAAATGGAGCGGCGCGAACAACAAGCGAGTCGATGGACAAAGCATGTTGCTGCTGGTCGGCAACCGCAACAAGCGCAGCCTCGTGCTGGATCTCAAGAAGCCGGAATCCATCGAGATCGCGCGGAAACTGATTGCCACTGCCGATGTGCTCACGGAGAATTTCCGCCCCGGTGTGCTCGACAAGCTCGGCCTCGGTTACGAGACGGCTCGCGCGATCAAACCGGATATCATCTACGCAACCGCGTCGGGCTATGGTCAAGATGGGCCTTACGTAAATCGGCCCGGACAGGATCTTCTGGTGCAGGCGCTGTCGGGCCTCGCAACGATCACCGGCAGCGTCAAGCACGGCCCGCGTGCAATAGGTGTCTCTGCCGTCGATCACCACGGCGCGGCGCTGTTCGCGGCGGGCATTCTCGCAGCGCTGGTCGGGCGCGCCAAGAGCGGCAAGGGATGCCGCGTCGACGTCAATCTGCTATCGGCGGCGCTCGACCTTCAGCAGGAATCATTGACCTGTTACATGAATGGCGAACTGCCGGAAGATACGCGCCAGCCCGAGCACGTCGCAGGCTGGTATTATAGCGCGCCGTACGGCCTTTATGCCACGCGTAACGGCCATATCGCGATTTCGCTCGGCTCGCTTGATGTGCTTGGCGATACGCTGGGTCTGCCGCTCGAGGCGCGCGTGCCCGACAGCGAAGCGTTTACGCGGCGCGACGAAATCACAACGGCTATCGCCGCCAATGTTGCCAAGCGCACGACAGCCGAGTGCGTGGAGATGTTCACCGCGCGCGCGATCTGGCATGCCCCGGTCAATGACTATTCCAGGCTCGCCGGCGATCCGCAGATCGTGCACAACCGCAGTTTCCAGACCGTATCGGGCGCAACCGGCGCGCCGATCACGCTGGTCAGTCACCCGATCCAGTACGACGGCAAGGTGCCGGAGGTGCGCCTGCCCCCGCAGGAGCTCGGTGCGCAATCCAGCGAGATTTTGACCGAACTCGGTTATGACGCCGATGCGATCCGCTCGCTCTACAGCACCGGTGCGATCGGCCGGGCGTCGTGATACGCGTTTTGCAATACTGAACAGGACCATTTCCATGACCGTCATGCATGCCAAGATTGGCGACACCGTTACCTTCTCGAAGACGGTCGGCGAGTCCGATGTCTACATGTTCGCGGGGCTGACCGGCGATCTGTCGCAGAACCACGTCGATGAGCAGTTCATGGGCCACTCGATCTATGGGCATCGCATCGCCCACGGCGCGCTCTTGGTCGGCTTCATGTCGACCACTTCCACGCGCATGATCGAGGAGAGCCTGAAGAAGGGCATCGACTCCACGCCGGTGTCGCTGGGTTACGACGGCGTCCGTTTTCTCAAGCCGGTGTTCTTCGGCGATACGATCACCGTCACCTATGTGATCAGCGAGATCGACGAGCCGCGGCGGCGTACCCTTGCCAATATCGAAATCAAGAACCAGCGCGACGAACTGGTCGCCGTCGCCAAGCACATTACCAAGTGGACCGAGAACGTGACCGCTCGTTCAGCAGCTTAGGGTTGTGACAGCCCCCGATTGTGGGGACGGCGTTTGTCCATGCCGGCAAGTTTTGGCGGCAAGCCTTTTTCATCCTGCGTACCTTGTGACCCGCGTGAAGGAGACGAACAGATCGCTCCGTCCGTGAAGATGCCGGACGCGCGCTGCTGGTCGCTCGGGCAGCACCGGTGAGCGCCGAGGATTCGAGCGCCAATCACGCAGGTTCTGGAATGGATCACCGGCGCGGCGTGCCAGCGATTGAAGGTCCATAGGCACAAGCCGATGCGCGTGCCGCCGCCGGCGCCTTGCGCCAGCATCGACAGGCGGTCGATGCTTGAACGCGCAGCAGAGCAGCTCCTAGCGTTCGGCTTAGCCCGGTTGTAGTCAGCTGAGAAAAATCGACGATCGAGCCGCGTGCGTGGCGAACGCTTGAAATTAGGTTAGATTTGTTCGACGAGTATATGTTTCCCAACGTGCCTTAAAAACCTAAAGGAAGTAGGGGAATTGAAGTTCCGAAGAAAGGATTGCCCATGAACGCTCCTACGCCGATCCCGTCCGCCACACCCGTTCCGCCTTACAAACACACGCCGCTGTTTCCGCTGGGTAAGGACGAGACGCCGTACCGGAAAATCACCACCGACGGCGTCCGCGTGGAGAAGGTTCTCGGCAAGGATATGCTGGTGATCGAGCGCGAGGCGTTGCGCGCACTCTCAGAGGCCGCGTTCGGCGACATCAACCACTACCTGCGGCCGGGCCACCTCAAGCAGCTTCGCAATATCCTCGACGACACCGAAGCGAGCTCGAACGACAAGTTCGTCGCGCTGGATTTTCTGAAGAACGCCAACATCGCCGCCGGCGGAGTGCTGCCGATGTGCCAGGACACCGGCACCGCCATCATCATGGGCAAGAAGGGCTGCAACGTCATCACTGATGGTGCGGATGAAGCCGCGCTCTCGGAAGGCGCGCGCGACGCGTATCTCCGCCGCAACCTGCGCTACTCGCAGGTTGCGCCGCTGACGATGTATGAAGAGAAGAACACCGCCAACAACATGCCGGCGCAGTGCGAGATCTACGCCGAGGGCGATGATGCCTACAAGTTCATGTTCATGGCCAAGGGCGGCGGCTCCGCCAACAAGAGCTTCCTGTTTCAGGCGACGCCGTCGGTGCTGACCAGAGATCGCCTGCTGGCGTTTCTCAAAGAAAAGATCATGACGCTCGGCACCGCCGCGTGTCCGCCGTATCACCTCGCCATCGTCATCGGCGGCACCTCGGCCGAACTCTGCATGAAGACGGTGAAGCTGGCCT
>JAFEFK010000276.1 GCA_018240625.1 Pseudomonadota bacterium | reverse complement strand
GGAACGGCCCGGTGAGGTTGACCGCCATGATCCGGGACCACTCGGCGTCGGACGTTTCCATCACAGGCGCGAAAGTGGCGACGCCGGCGTTGTTGACCAGCGCATCGAGCCGGCCGAACCGGCGTTCGATTTCGGCGATGGCGCTCTTGACCGCCGAGGCATCGGAGACGTCGCAGTGCAGCCCGATCACGTCGCCGGGTTTGTCCAGCGCCTGCACCGCCGGCCACAGGATGTCGCCTGCGATATCGAGCGCCGCCACGCGCCAGCCCTCGGCGAGAAATCGCTTCGCCGTGGCAAGCCCGATGCCGCGCGCCGCGCCGGTGACCAGCGCGGCCTTTGTCCGATCCGTCGTCATTGTCGCTCCGTCAAATCCGGCTTTCCATCGGTCATCGCGAACGAGCCGTCAAGCCGCGCCCCTGTCTTCGATACCGGAACGTGCTAAGCTTCCGGGGATTCGATGTTGCGTTTGGGGAAGTCTGCATTTTCTGGCGTTTGTCCGTCGCAATGCGGTATCATTCATGCGAATTTTCATTGGATTCTTGGTTGCAGCCATTATCGGGTATTTTGCCGACCAGCATTTCGCCTTTGGCTATTACACCGACAAACTCTCGATGATGCTGCAAACCATGATGCGGTCGTTCGGATTATAGAGGCCGCCGGAGATCGCTGACGCCGCGCGTCGCGTACTCTCGCCGCATGGCCGATTACGCCCTGCGTTTCGCGGCCGCGCGGTTTGCGACGACAGCTTCATAGGCTGTCCGCAGGCGCTCGAGGAATGAGGGAGACGAAATGATTCCGCCTGTCGCTGCGCCTTCGGAACCGAATCTTCCCCGTCATTCCGGGGCATCGCGCAGCGATGAGCCCGGAATCCCGTATTCACAGATTCTCCTCGTGTTACTGGATTCCCGATAGCCGCTGACGCGGCTTCGGGAAAGACGGCAAGGTGTGACAGCGCTTGTCGCGTCGCGCAGGCCGAACTTCCTCTGTCATGGGGAGGTGGAGGCCCCGATGCCTCACCCCGGCAGAAACATCGCAAAGGGTTCGTCGGTGATGCGCTTCAGGTGACCGTGATAGGCCGCGCGGTTCGGATCATCGGCGCCGATCCGGCCGAAGGTCGGGTTTGCAAACCCCTTGATGGGAAGCAGCGCGATGGGTGCGGCGATCGGCGTCAGTTGCGAGCCGCGCCCGGCGAGCAGGGTGGTGATGATGCCGTACATCTCGCCGATGATGGTCGGGCGCGACACCGTGATCAGGCGCAACTGGCCATGGCGGTTGGTGTGAAGGTAGATGTGGCCGGACTGGTTCGGCACCGAAACCTCGCCATATTGCGTGTAGTTGGCGTCGAGCCGCTCGGCTTCACGAAACAGCAGGCATAAATTCGCTGCGTCCCACATGATCTCGGTGCGGTACGCGTAAATCGCGTCCTTGTCGCCGAACGAGGGCCGCAGCGTCAGATAGGTGCCTTCCATCCACGCCACCGAGCGCCGCGAATAGCCGCCGAGATGATCGGGCGCGATGTCGCCATTTCCGGTCGCGGCATCTATCGGGACATCTGTCTTGCGCAGGGATACGCCAAGCGCTTGCTCCAGCCGCACGATGGTAGCGAGCGTGAAGGGACGTCCGCCGCCGAGCGCTTTCTCCAGCGTCGAGATGCTGAGCTTGGCCTGCTCGGCGAGATGTTGCCGCGAGATGCGGCGGCGCGCGAGCTCTTCGCGGATCGTGGCCGCGACCTGCCGGCTCTGCTCCGCGGAAAGCTGCTTGTCGGGCACCGGCATCGTTATTCCCTTCGAATCCCGTACACTCTAGCAGACGCACATTTCAGCACAAAGCCGCACAAATCCGCCGCCGCTCCGGCGGATCGCAACGGTAAGCGGCTGAACGTTGCCGATCATCACGCTCGCCGCCAAGGGGGCTGCTCTCGCACAACTGAAGGGCAGCGAACTGACCTGCGGGAGCGATGACCATGACGATGTGCAACGATATCCGGATCGAGGGTGTAAGCGAAAATGGCTACGGCGTACTGGCGCGGCTGGTGGCGCTGATGGCGTGTCCCCTGATCGGGGTGTTCGGCGCGATGTTGCTCGGCTTTGCGGCGCTGTTTGTCGATCTGCGGCCGGTGTGGTCGGCGGAAACTCCGGCCGCGACTCTGCTGAAACCGTCCGAGGCGCGCTCCGGCGCGCTGCTGCTCAAAACCGGCGATGGATACACCGAAGCGGTGCGGCTCGGCATCGACGTCGATGTCACCGTGTCCGGTCCGACTGCGCGGGCGCGTGTCACGCAAGTCTTCAAGAATACGACACAGGATTGGGTCGAGGCCACCTATGTCTATCCGCTGCCGGAAGGCGGCGCGGCCGATACGCTGAAGATGGTGGTCGGCGACCGCATTGTCGTTGGCGAGATCAGAGAGCGTCGGCAGGCGCGCGCGATCTACGAGCAGGCCAAGCGCTCGGGCCGCAAGGCCGCGCTCACCGAGCAGCAGCGGCCGAACATTTTCACCAATGCCGTCGCCAATATCGGCCCCGGCGAAACCGTGCTGGTGCAGATCGAAGTTCAGGAGCCGGTGCATCAGTCCGGCGACGAGTTCTCGCTGCGGGTACCGCTGGTGGTGGGCCCGCGCTACAATCCCGCGCCGGTCGTGCAGAGCGTCGATTTGCGCAGCGACGGCAGCGGCTGGGGCGCATCGACCGCCGATCCGGTGCCGGATCGCGACAAGATCACCTCGCCGGTGCTCGATCCCGCTGTCAACGCACCGGTCAATCCGACGCAAATCACCGTGCGCCTGCAGGCAGGCTTCCCGCTCGGCGAAGTGAAGAGCGCGTTTCACGCCATCAACATGGATGCGCCGGACGCCAGCACGCGCATCGTCAAGCTCGCGGAAGGGCCGGTCCCGGCGGACCGCGATTTCGAACTGACGTGGAAGGCCGCGGACAACAAGACGCCATCGGTCGGGCTGTTCCGCGAGCATGTCGGCGATGCGGATTACATGATGGCGTTCGTCACGCCGCCAGCGCTGAGCGAGGCCGAGCAGAAGCCGCGGCCGCGCGAGGTGGTCTTCGTGATCGACAATTCCGGTTCGATGGGCGGCACCTCGATCGCGCAGGCCAAGGCCAGTCTGATCTACGCGCTTGGCCGTCTGCAACCGAACGACCGCTTCAACGTGATCCGGTTCGACAACACCATGACGCTGCTGTTTCCGGATTGCGTGCCGGCGGACTCTGAGCACCTCGACCGGGCCAAATCCTTCGTCGGCGCGCTGCAGGCGGCCGGCGGTACCGAGATGGTGCCTGCGATGCAGGCCGCATTGCGCGACGGCGGCGTCAGCGACAACAGCTATGTCCGGCAGGTGGTATTTCTGACCGATGGCGCGATCGGCAACGAGCAGCAGTTATTCGATACCATCGCGGCGATGCGCGGCCGCTCCCGCGTGTTCATGGTCGGCATCGGCTCTGCGCCGAACACGTTTCTGATGACGCGGGCCGCTGAATTGGGCCGCGGCACCTTCACCCACATCGGCTCGGTCGATCAGGTGGAGGAGCGCATGCGCGGCCTGTTCGCCAAACTCGAAAATCCCGTCGTGACGGGACTCTCGGCGACCTTCTCCGATGCGAAAGCCGACATGACACCGGCTGTGATCCCCGACGTCTACCGCGGCGAGCCGCTGGTGCTTGCCGCGCGTCTCGATCATCTCACCGGGACGGTGGAGATCAAGGGCCGGGTCGGCGACCGGCCGTGGAGCGTGAAGCTGCCGCTCGCCAATGCGGCCGAGGGCAAGGGTCTGTCAAAACTGTGGGCACGGCGCAAGATCGCCGATGCCGAGGTGGCGCGCACCATGCGGCAGATCACGCCGGAGCAGGCCGACGGGACCATTCTTGCACTGGCACTGGATCATCATCTGGTGACGCGGCTGACCAGCCTCGTCGCGATCGATGAGACGCCTGCTCGTCCGGAAGGCGAGCCGCTCAAACTGTCCGAACTGCCGCTCAATCTGCCGGCCGGCTGGGATTTTGCAAAAGTGTTCGGCGAGCAGCCGCGTCCGCTGGCGCCACCGTCGGAACGGCGTGCGGAGGCCGGCGACGGTTCTGTGCACCTCGCGATGAACAGGCATCCCGCCGTCGTGGCCCCGGCGTCTCCCGTCGTGCTGCCGAAGACGGCGACCGATGCGGAGCTGAGGATGATGGCGGGCGCAGTGCTGCTGATGCTCGCGCTGATGATGATCGTGATCCCCCGGCGCCGGCTGGCTATTCGCTGACGCGGGGTGAAGGGAGGAACCCCGGCCTCCCTCAATCGCGCGCGCGGCTTTCCCACCGAGCCGCGCGCGCAGCTTCTTAATCCCTCCCCCCGCGAAAGCGGTGGGGAGGGTCGGTTCGTATCGCCATCGGCGATGCGAACCGGGGTGGGGGCGCTGTTTGGCCTCCCCCCACCACCCGACCCCTCCCCGCCGTTCGCTACGCTCACAGGGGGAGGGGAGCAGAAAGGACCGCCTGAGATGACTCGCTTCGC
>JAFEFK010000275.1 GCA_018240625.1 Pseudomonadota bacterium | reverse complement strand
CGTTCAGCGTCCACTGGCTGTTGATCTTCCATTCGTCTTGCAGGTAGGTGCCGAACAGGTAGCCGGTCTTGGCGCTCGGATCGATCACGCTGAACGGCGCGTCGAACGGGTTGCCGGCGCCGTCGAGCGGCAGCACGGTGGACGTGTTGTTGACCAGCGAATTCTCAGCGCTTGCCGAAAAACCGAAGCGCAGCGTGTGGGCATAGCCGATGCGCCAGGCGGTATCTTCCTGGATACCGTTGACGACGCTGCGGCGATAGACGTCCGACGCGACGCCGTTGAAGACGAGATCGCCGATCGGATCCGGCGTGAAGTGCAGCGTGCTATACCGATTGAAGTAGGAAATCTGGTAGTCGATATCGTCGACCGTTTTCTGGTAGGCGAGCACGTTGAACTGGTTGAACTCGTGCTGCCGCTCGTTGAGTTGCGACGAATCGAAGTTGGAGACGCCGAACGCCGTAAAGGCCGGGGTCTGACCGGGATTGTTGGGAATCTGATAGGTGCCGTTCGAGACGCCGCTGATCAATGTCAGGCGGCTGGTGGGATCGAGCACGGTCGACAGATAGAGAAACCCTTTTTCCTGATCGGTGTGATCGTGAATGGCGTTGCGGGACGAGGTCGGATTTTCCAGCCCGAGATCGCTGCCGAAATAGCGTCCGGACACGAAATACTGGGTTTGCCCGACCGTGCCGCCGTATTCGAAACTCGGCGTGATCGTCCCATGGCTGCCGCCGTAGACACTGACGCTGCCGCTGTTGTTGAACGCGTCGGCTTTGGTCGTAATGTCGATCACGCCTGCCGTGCGCAAGCCGTACTGTGCGGGAAGCGCGCCCGTGATCAGCGCCATGTTGCCGACCAGCGCGGTGTCGAAGATCTGGCCGAAGCCGCCGACGCCATCGGGTAGAGCGATGCCGTTGATGCGGTATTGCAGATTGCCATGTTCGTTGCGGACGTGCAGTTCGCCGCTCGCTGCCGAATCCTGCGTGACGCCCGGCGCCCTCAACAGCACCTTGTCCAGGGTCGCGTTGGTGCCCTGCGGCTGCGCTTCGATTGCCTGATGATTGATTTCGTAAGGCGATGTGCCCACCGGCGTCACGAGGGTGCTGCGCGCCGTATCGAGCGTTGTGATTTTCGCAGCCAGCACTTCGGCTTCGGTCGGCGGAGGCGTCTGCGGCTCCTGACGATGCTGCCGGGTCGCGACATGGGTTTTCGGGCGTCGCGGCTTTTGCGGATGGCGCGGCGCGGTGACCTTGATCTCCGGGAGCAGCGTGGAGCCGCCTGCGGCCGGCGCGTCCTGCGCCATGGCGGAGGTCCCAAGACTACAGCAGAGCAGGGAGACCGAGGAGGAAGCGAGAAAGGCGCATTTGAGCGAGAAAGGCATTGTTCGATCCTGACATCGCCGTGATCGCGTTCATCGTGATCGATGATCTGGAAGGCGGCTTCCTGTCGATGTGCGACAGGTTGATTTCGACGTTGACCCTTCGGATCGTCCGCGCATGCGGGGCGTATCCGTCGGATCATCATGCAGTCGAAGTCAGGAGGCGGGTGGTGCGCGGGGCTGGAAAACGACGCGCCGGGATTCGAGATGATTGAATTCGGCGTCGGTGGTCAGGTAGAGGAAATGATAGGCCTCGGGCAGCAATAGCACCGGAGGCCCGGTGAACAGCACTGTGCCCGCCAGCGCCATGACGGCGCAGATCGCGCAGTGATCGCTGTCCTGATCGTGGCTTGCGGGCTTGGCCGGAGTCGTAGCCGCGACTGCCGAGGTCTGCGCCGCCAAATCCTTGGCTGCCAGCGCTTGCGCTGCGGCGAGACGGGCTCCACCCGCATCGGATTGAAGCGCGGGCGCGGCGAGGGCGGTTGCGCCGTGATGATGTCCGAACGACAGCACCAACTGGATCGCAAGCGCGAGCAGCGCGAGCCGCGATCCATGTTTGATGTTCGACCGGAACCACTTCATTGCAACGCTTGCCCCGCCATCGCAGAGGTTCCGGCACTCCCGGTACTTCGCGATGTTATAATATAACATCGCAAGGAATGTCCGCCGCTGTCAACGGGTCCAGACCCAACTTAGCGACGCGATCTCTCAAATGCGGCGACTGTGGGCTCGGCGCAACGCGGGTCCCGTCGGCGTACGATCAGCGCCCCTCGCGCAGCCACGTCGCGGCGAAGGCGCCGAGCAGCAGCAACAGCCCGATCAGTCCTGCGAACACCGGCAACACGCCGACGCCGCGGACCACGCTGGCATCGCGCATCCGCACGCCCATCCAGCCGTCGCCGCGAAACACGCTGGAGGCGTGGACCGGAACGATGCGCGGAATATCGACGCCGGAGCCGTCCGCGATTCGCCGCGCATCGCCGCCGCTGGCCTGGGCGAGAGGCTTGAGTGTATCCACGGTCGATGTCACCTCGGAGAATTCCTTCGGGTTGACCGGACCGACATTGATCAGTGCTTTCAGCGTGCCGTCGGTCGCCTGCCACAGCCCAAGTTCGTCGGCTGTCAATGTCGCCTTCCACAGGCCGGGGTCCCCGGCGCTGAGCGTCAGTTCGCGGGTTTTGCCGGAGGGCGACGTGACGATGACCGGCGTGACGCTGTCGGCCATGGTCTGCCGCTGTACGACGAGATCCTTGCCGTGAACGGCGAGCCGCAACGCTTCTTCGTCGAGTTCGGGCTGCTTCATCAGCCAGTGCGACATCCGTCGCAGCAGATCGAGATGCGGGCCGCCGCCCTCATAGCCGCGCGCCCACAGCCAGATGTGATCCGACAGCAGCAGCGCGACGCGGCCTTCGCCATAGCGCGACAGCAACAGCAACGGCTTGCCGTCGGCGCCGGGCATGACCGGCGGTACCGAAGTGTT
>JAFEFK010000274.1 GCA_018240625.1 Pseudomonadota bacterium | reverse complement strand
CGACAAGCCGTCCCTCGAAGTCGTTTACGACGCTGCGTGAGAACGAAGATCATGCGGAGCGGATCATGAATGTCATCCTCCCACGATATGCCGGCGCGATAGAGCAATCTGTCGTGAGCGGGCCTGTCGAGGTGGATATGACCGATGATGCAACAGCGTCCGCGGCGCATGCGGTCAACGCGGCCACACTCAAGAGCGATGGCCTGGGCTGCCATGCCGGCGCCGCCGAGCTGAAGAGCGCAGCCAGCGCGGCTGGAAAGACCGATATTCTGGACCGCTACGCGGCCGATTATCCCAAGGGTCCGCACGATCAGCCGCAGAGCATGTGTCCCGCGTTCGGGTCGTTGCGTGTCGGACTACGCATGCGTCGCACGGCGACCATTCTCTCGGGCTCGGCCTGTTGCGTCTACGGACTGACGTTCACTTCGCACTTTTACGGCGCGCGCCGCACGGTCGGCTACGTCCCGTTCAATTCGGAAACCCTGGTCACCGGGAAGCTGTTTGAGGATATCCGCGAAGCGGTGTTCAAGCTGGCCGACCCCGCGTTGTACGATACGATCATCATCACCAATCTTTGTGTGCCGACGGCATCCGGCGTTCCGCTCGACCTGCTGCCGAACGAGATCAACGGCGTGCGGATTATCGGCATCGATGTGCCCGGCTTCGGCGTGCCGACCCATGCCGAGGCCAAGGACGTCCTGGCTGCGGCGATGCTCGAATATGCCCGCAAGGAAGTCGAGCAGGGTCCGGTGCAGGCGCCGCGCGGTGGCAAGAGCGAACGGCCAACGGTTACGTTAGTCGGCGAGATGTTCCCGGCCGATCCTGTCGGCATCGGCATGATGCTGGAGCCGCTTGGACTCGCGGCAGGTCCGGTAGTGCCGACCCGCGAGTGGCGTGAGCTTTATGCGGCGCTGGATTGCTCGGTCGTTGCCGCGATCCATCCGTTCTACACCGCGAGCTTCCGCCAGTTCGACCTCGCGGGCCGCAAGATCGTCGGCTCCGCGCCCGTTGGTCATGACGGTACGGAAGCATGGCTCGAATCGATCGGCGTTGCCTGCAACGTCGCGCGCGACAAAATTGACGCCGCAAAGAACCGCTTCCTGCCGATGATCAAAGCAGCGCTCGCGGCCAAACCGATCGACGCGCGCATCACCGTCTCCGGCTATGAAGGCTCCGAATTGCTGGTCGCGCGTCTGCTGATCGAAAGCGGCGCTGACGTGTCCTACGTCGGCACGGCTTGCCCGAAAACCCAGTGGTCCGACGCCGACCGCGAATGGCTCGAAGCAAAGGGTGCACGAGTACAATACCGCGCGTCGCTCGAGATGGATCTCGCGGCCGTCGACGAGTTCGCGCCGGATCTTGCCATCGGTACCACACCGGTAGTCCAGAAGGCCAAGCAAAGAGCGATTCCCGCACTTTACTTTACGAACCTTATCTCGGCGCGGCCGCTGTTCGGCGTCGCCGGTGCCGGCTCGCTGGCGCAGGTCGTGAATGCGGCGCTAGGCAATCAATCGCGGTTCGACGAGATGAAGGATTTCTTCGGCGACGTCGGCGAAGGTCATGCTGCGGGCGTGTGGGAAGATACTCCAAAAGATAACGTCGCCTTCCGGGAGAAATACAAGAAGCAGATCGAAGCCCAGGTCAAGAAGCGCAAAGCCGAGGAGATGATCTGATGCTCGTCCTCGACCATGATCGTGCGGGTGGCTATTGGGGGGCGGTCTACGCCTTCACGGCGGTGAAGGGCCTGCAGGTCATCATCGACGGTCCGGTCGGCTGCGAGAATCTGCCGGTAACGTCCGTGCTGCATTACACGGATGCGTTGCCGCCGCACGAACTACCGATCGTGGTGACGGGTCTCGGCGAAGAGGAGCTCGGCCAAACCGGTACCGAAGGTGCGATGAAGCGCGCGCATCGCGTGCTCGATCCGTATTTGCCGGCGGTCGTCGTGACAGGATCGATCGCCGAGATGATCGGTGGAGGCGTGACGCCGGAGGGGACCAACATCAAACGGTTCCTGCCGCGCACGATCGACGAGGATCAGTGGCAAAGCGCCGACCGCGCGATCGTCTGGCTGTGGAAGGAATATGGCGTCAAGAAGATTCCGGAGCGCAAGCCGCGCGCCGAAGGGGTCAAGCCGCGGGTCAACATCATCGGGCCGATCTATGGCACCTTCAACATGCCATCCGACCTCGCGGAAATTCGCCGGCTGATCGAGGGTATCGGCGCCGACGTCAATATGGTGTTTCCGCTCGGCAGTCACCTCGCTGACATTCCCAAGCTGGTGAACGCCGATGTTAACGTCTGCATGTATCGCGAGTTCGGACGGATGCTGTGCGAGACGCTGGAACGGCCCTATCTCCAGGCACCGATCGGTTTGCACAGCACGACAAAATTCTTACGCAAGCTTGGTGAATTGCTCGGCATCGATCCTGAGCCGTTCATCGAGCGCGAGAAACACACCACGATCAAGCCGCTGTGGGATCTCTGGCGTTCGGTCACGCAGGATTTCTTCGGCACGGCCAGCTTTGCCATCGTTGCCAATGAAACCTATGCGCGCGGCGTGCGCAACTTCCTCGAAACCGAAATGGGGTTGCCGTGCACGTTCTCGTTTGCACGCAAAGCCGGTGTCAAGCCTGACAACGCTGCCGTCCGGTCAGCCGTGCGGGAAAAGCCGCCGTTGATCCTGTTCGGCAGCTACAACGAGCGCATGTATCTGGCCGAAGCCGGCGGTCGCGCCATCTATATGCCGGCGTCATTCCCTGGCGCAGTCATCCGCCGCCACACCGGCACGCCGTTCATGGGCTATTCCGGCGCGACCTATCTGGTGCAGGAGGTCTGCAACGCGTTGTTCGACGCGCTATTCAACATTCTGCCGCTCGCGGCGGACCTCGATCGCGTCGATCCGACGCCAGCGCGGCTGCATGAAGAAATTCTCTGGAGCGATGAGGCCAAAGCGCTGCTCGACGAAGTGCTGGAAGCCCATCCGGTGCTGGTGCGCATCTCGGCCGCCAAGCGTCTGCGCGACGCCGCCGAAAGCGGTGCGCGCCGGGCGGGCGAAGGGCGCGTCACGACTGATTTGGTCACGAGCGCGCGCGCGGCGCTGATGGATGGGCAGCCGACATGAGAGTGATTGAAGCAAATCTGTTTCCGGTGATTCCGCAATTTTATGCGCAACACCACAATCCGGAGGTGATGTCGATGTCAGACTATGTCGATAGCGGCCGTCGTTCAAAAAGGCTCGTCGCAAACTGGAACATCGAGTCACGAATGATGTTCGGCGCCTGCTATCTGCTGTTTCTGCTGCGCGCGCTGCTGACGCGGGTCATGCCTTGGCGCAAGGCGAACGCTTTTGATTCACAGGGACGTCGAGAGTCGATTTTCAAGGAAGCCAGCAGCGCAGCGCGCGTGTTGGTGGCCTCTTCGTTCATGGGTTTGTAATCGAGATTTTCGTTCGGCGGTGCCGGACGGAAACTGCCGTATCTCAGGAGATCCGGCATTCGCTGTCGCCCACGCTCGGGCGGCGAACGGCCGCAAGGCCATTACTAGGAGGAATACCAAATGAAGGACGGTTCCATCTCGGGGCTATCCGAAGCAGAAGCCAAGGAATTCCACTCGATATTCATGACGAGTTTCTTT
>JAFEFK010000273.1 GCA_018240625.1 Pseudomonadota bacterium | reverse complement strand
TCGAACCGGACCAAGTTCTAGTGTCTCGAATCCAAAGTTCGCAAGATTTTCAGCACGTCCTTTCGCGAACTTTGGATTTCGAAAGGATGATGCCTGACGGGGGAAGTCAAGGCCTGTGGCGTGAACCGACGGGTTCCGCGCCGTCCACGCACCCACCAACCGGTTGTGCGGCCGTTATGGTTTCCGATTCGTTAACGGTCGGCGCGTAGGATCCGGGCAGCCTCATTCAGCGAATCGTCCATGCACATCGTCTGTCCTCATTGTACGACATCCTATGCGGTCAATCCTGCCAGTTTCGGCGCGGTAGGCCGCACCGTCCGCTGTTCGCGGTGCAAGGAAACCTGGCTGGCGAAGCCTGAGCTTATCGCCGTGGCCGACGTCCAAATCCCGTCGATGGCCGGGGCGGACGAAGGATCCGGATGGAACGAGCCGCCGGCCGGGGAGGATACGCCGTCGGTCGAAAGCCCGCCGATCGCAAGCGAGATGCCGGAGGGAACCGCTCCGCAACAGAACGCAGATAACGCATGGACCTCGCACGCACAGCGGAATGACGTTCCTGATGACAGCGAGCCACCGATTTCGACCCGCGGCTCACGGTTGCGCACCCTGCTCAAGCCCTCGTTCGCACCCCGCCTGCCCCGCTTGCCCTCGGTCAATCTGACAACCGTTTGCGCCGCGATGGCCGCCATAATTCTGGCGCTGGTCATCTGGCGCGCCGATATCGTGCGGCTGCTGCCGCAAACCGCGACGTTCTACCGGCTGACCGGACTGGACGTGAATTTGCGCGGACTGGCCTTCAAGGACGTCAAGATGTCGACCGAAACTGTCGATGGCAAGCCTGTGCTGGTGGTCGAAGGCATGATCGTCGCGGAAGGCCGAAAGCCGGTCGAACTGCCGCGTCTGCGCTTCAGCGTTCTCGACGCGCACAACACGGAAATTTACGCCTGGAACACAGTGCTCGAGCAACCGGTGCTCAAACCCGGCGAGAAGGCGTGGTTCCGCTCGCGGCTGGCGTCACCGCCGCCAGAAGGCCGCAATATCGATGTCCGCTTCTTCAACCGGCGCGATGTGGCCGCGGGAGGCGGAGCGTAACTCGTGGCGCGCGTTCTGATTGCCGACGACGAAGACTCGATGCGATTGCTCGTGGCCCGCGCCATTGTCATGGACGGCCACGAGGCCGTCACGGCGGCCGACGGCGCCGAAGCGCTCGAACTCCTGAACAGCGACGAGCGCGGCTTCGATCTGCTGCTGACCGATATCAAGATGCCGATCATGGACGGTATCGCGCTGGCCCTCGCCGCGACCCGCGATTTCCCGACGATGACGATTCTGCTGATGACCGGCTTTGCCGATCAGCGCGAACGCGCATCGGGTCTCAACGCCATCGTCCACGATGTCATCACCAAGCCGTTTTCAGTGACCGATATCCGCACTGCGGTCGCCGGTGCGCTGGCGGCGCGCAAGCTGGACTAGTGCGGTGGTTCAGAAGTTCGCTTCATCATCTCGGCGAGCCCTTCATTGCTAATTATCCTTGAGCAGCCGCTCGATATAATCGAGTTCGATCTGCGGCCGAGAGGGGTCGGCGAGACGGCGGCGCAACTCTTCCAGAATCCGGCGGACGCGCTGCACATCGATTTCGCCGGGAATCTTGACGGTGAGGTCGTCGCCCAATTCCTTGCCGTGCAATGGCCGGCCCAACGGATCGCTCTGATTACCGCCACTCTGCTGACGGCCGGGACGATTCCCCGGACCATCATCGCCCGGTCCGTCGCCGTCACCCTGCTGCATCGCTTCAGCAAGGCTCTGGGCCCCCTTGCGCAGCGCGTCCAGCGCTTTGCCCTGCGCATCGACCGCGCCCTCGGCGTTACCTTCGCCAAGCCGACTATTGGCATCGCCCATGGCGGAATCGGCCTGACCGAGCCCGTCCTCGCCGTCGCCCTGGTCGGCCTCCTGGCCTTGCTGGTCGCCCTGACCCTTTTGACCCTGCTGGCCTTTTTGACCTTGCTGACCGCGCTGGCCGGATCCGGGTTTCATGCCCATGCCGCGCTTGGCAAGTTCCTCCTGCAATTTCCTGAGCCGATCGCGAAGCCCCTGCTGATCCTGTTGCAGGTCCTCCATGCCTTTCCGGTCGCCGCGTCTGCGGTCGCGCTGTGAATCCTGGCCCTGCTTGTAGGTCTTGTCGCGCAACTGCTGCTGTTTGCGGATCATGTCGCCGAGTTCGTTCAGCGACTGCTGCATGTCGCCGTCTTCCCCCTGGCCCGGTTGCGCCATTTGCAGGTTCTCGAGCATCTGCTGCAACTGATCGAGCAACTGCTTGGCGGCATCCTTGTCCCCGGAACGCGACAGACGCTCCATGCGCTCGATCATGTTGTTGAGATCCTGCTGGCGCATGACCTTGGTGTTGCGATCGAGCGGGCGCGCCAGTTGCTGCGGATTGTTGCGCATCTGTTCGGCGAGCTGTTGCAGGAACTTGTCCAGCGCCGCCCGTAGATTCTCGGTGAGTTTCTTGATCTCCTCGTCGCTGGCGCCCCGCTCCAGCGCATCCTTCAAGGCGTCCTGCGCCGCCCGCAGCGCCTTGTCGACGTCGGTGATGTTGCCATCCTCGATGCTGACGGCGAGCGCCCACAGGCTGGCGACGACCTCGCGCAACTGCGCATCCGTGCGCGCATCCTCGATCTGCTTGGTCACGCTGTAGAGACCGAGATATTCCCCCGGCTTTGGCGTGAACGCCTCCGGCGCGATCATGAGCGCATCGAGCGCGGTGAAGACCTGGGCGTTCTGATTGGCGTCCAGCGCCAGAATACGCCGCTGTTCGATCAGCGCGCGCGCCAGCGGCTTGGTGAACACGCGCTCCGGGATACGCATGTTGAACGGCTCGCTGCGCCCCTCATTCCCGGCCTCGTCGCGCGCGGTCAGCGTCAGCGTCACGTCGGCGCCGGCATAGGGATTTTCGCTCAGATCCTTGACGGTTTGTCCCACTCCGTTGCGGGTTCGCGCATTCGGCAGCACCAGCGGAAATTGCGGCGCGTCGAACAACGGACGCGGCGCCGCACCTTTTGATGCGTCGCCCTGCGCCCCGGCATCTTTGGCTCCGGCGCCGCTGCGCGCAGCGAAGATCGCATGGGCTTCGGTGACGCCGTAATCGTCCTCCATCTTGTAGGACATCTGCAGCGATCCGCGCGCCTGGCGCTCCGGATCCTTGACCAGCGCAATTGTCGGAGCGCGATCGGGAATCGCACTGAATTTCCATTGCGGCTGACCCGACGGCGCACGGACATGGGCGGTGCCGTCAGCGGCAATCGTGAAATGCCGTTCGTGCGTGCCCTCGGGAGCTTTGTCGGCCGGGGCCGCTTCAGTCACGCCGCCGCTGACCGCGACATCGAGATTGCCGCCGCTCGAGCGAACGATCAGCGTACTCCCCGCAGGGACCGGCAGCGCCGCGGCATCGGAGGCGGCATTTTGGTTGGCCGCGGAAAGAATGATCGGCGGCTTGCCGGTGTAGAGCGGCGGCGCAATCCACGCATCGACCCGGACGTTGACCGGCGTCAGCACGCCGTTCCAGTCGAACGCGGCAGCCACCCGCTCGGTTCGTTCGCCGCCGGCGGCGACATAGGTGGCGACCATCAGCACGATCACCAGCGCACGCAACGCCCAGCGGTCATGCATCGGCAGCCGTGGCGACGGCAGTCCTGCGCGGATTCGCTTCAGTGACGCCAGCGTGCGCTCGCGCTGCGCCTGCCACAACGCCAGCGCCACCGGATCCCGGGTTGCGACCGTGTCAGCGAGCGCGGTCACCGGGCGGTGACGAAGTCCGGCGCCGCGATCGAGACGGCTGAGGCCCTCTTCGCGGCTCGGCCAGCGGAACCTGACCGCCGGCACTAAAGCGGCCAGCGCCAGCAGGACAAAAACAGCGAGGCCGGCGGCGCGTCCGGCCACCGGCAAGACCAGCCACAGACCGGCCCAGGATACGACCAGAAACAACCCTGCGACGCAGAGAAGACGCGCCAGATGCGGCCAGCCCCGCTCCCACGCAATCACCCACCTCGCCCGCTGCAAGGCCTGGGTCAGCGGAAGTCCCGACGCCGCATGCTGGTCGCTGGCCTGCCTGGATGGATCGGGGGGTGCGCCGTTCAACAAACTCTCCGGGTTGCCAGAACAGCGCACCCTATCACAGCGGCGGCATTGAGGCATCGGCGGAGCGGCGATAACCCCACCCAAAACGCGCATGGCACGAAG
>JAFEFK010000272.1 GCA_018240625.1 Pseudomonadota bacterium | reverse complement strand
TCCTGTCCGAATGCGCTGATCGAACAATAAACGATGCACGGGTTGCGTGCGCGAACGGCCTCATATCCGAGACCCAGCCGATCCATCGCTCCGGGCCGGAACGATTCGACGAACACATCCGCCGTCTCGCAAAGCGCGAGAAGCGCATCGCGCTGCTCCGCCTTCTTCAGGTCCAGCACCACGCTTTTCTTGCCGCGGTTGAGATTGCGGAAGAACACCGTGCTGGGCCCGTCGGAAAGGCCGATATGACGGCCGGGATCGCCCTCTCCCGGCGCCTCGATCTTGATAACCTCGGCGCCATGATCCGCCATCGCGAGCGTCAGGTAAGGTCCCGGCAGAAATACCGAGAGATCGATGACTCGAATACCTTCCAGCTTCATGGCGTTACGGCACGCCCGGCAACGGCGGGCAGATAGGTGTCATTGTCGGCGCCGAACTGCGAACAGGGCGACTGATCGAGGCGCTGCCCGTTGACCTTGATCGGATTCGCCAGCACGCGAAGCCGTTTAACGGGATGATCGACTTCCCGGATCATATCCGTTTGCTGCAGGAAAGGATTGTCGAGGGCCTGCGCAAGATCGAGCACCGGCGCAATCGGAAGCACGCCGTTCAGCTTGCCGAGCCAATGGCTGGTCGATTTCTTGCTGAGGACGCCGTCGACGATGTCCGTTAACGCGTCGCGGTTGGCCTGACGCAAGGCCTGAGTGCCAAAGCGCGGATCCTTCGCCAATTCGGGCTTCTCGATCGCCTCGAGAAGCGCCGCCCAGAACTTGTCCGTCATGCACATGATGAACAGCCAGCCATCGGACGCCGGAAACGTCTGCACCGGCGCGACGGAGTAATGGGCGCTTCGCGGCTGCCGCGACGAGGCGTGCCCCTCGTTCAGATACCACGTCGCGACATAGCCAAGCTGGTGCAGGGCGACGTCGAGCAGGCAGATATCGACATCGCATCCCTTTCCGCTGCTTCGCGCCTGGATGATCGCCGATAGAAGTCCGACCGCTGCGGTCAGTCCGGTCGTCTGGTCGATGATCGATGGCGCGCCCAACCGGGAGGGTGGGCCATTCGGCTCGCCGGTCAGGTGCATCAAGCCGGATTCGGCCTGCATCAGATAGTCATAGCCGGGCCATGCGGATCGTTCGTTGTTGCGGCCGTAGGCGGACAGATGCACGCAGACGATGGACGGCTTGATCGCCGCCAGCGACTTGTAGTCGAGGCCCATCTTGGCTGGAAGGTCACCGCGCAAATTGTTGATCACGGCGTCCGCGCTGGCGATCAGATCGCGCAGCGACGCCTTCCCCTCCTCGCTGCGTAAATCGATCGAGACGCTTTTCTTGTTGAAATTGAAGGCCTGGAAATACTCGCTGTCGTTCGGTCCAAGCATGAACGGGCCCGTCTTCCGCGAAGGATCGCCGCCGATCGCCGCATTCTCGATCTTGATGACCTCCGCGCCAAGATCGGCCAGAAGCATCGTGGCATACGGCGCCGCGCCGAATTGCTCGACGGAGACGATGCGCACTCCCTGAAGCGGCTTCATATCACCGGGTTCCTTTTCACAAGCTGCCTGGAAATGATGATGCGCTGCATCTCATTGGTGCCCTCGCCGATGCAGGTCAGCGGCGCATCGCGATAGAGGCGCTCGATATCGAACTCGCGCGAATAGCCGTAAGCGCCATGGATCCGCATCCCCTCGATGGAATTTTCCAGCGCCGCTTCGCTCGCGAAATACTTGGCCATGCCGGCCTCCATGTCGCAGCGCTCGCCGCGATCGAAGGCCTGCGCGGCATCGAGGGTCAGAAGCCGCGCGGCACGGGCGCGGGTGGCCATTTCGCCGAGCTTCAACTGGATCGCCTGATGTTCGCAGATCGGCTTGCCGAACGTCTTGCGGATCTGGGCGTATTCGAGCGCTAGTTTGAGCGCTCCCTCGGCAATACCGACCCCACGCGATGCAACGTTGATCCGTCCGAGTTCGAGCCCGCCCGTCGCCTGAAAGAAGCCCTGGCCTTCCACACCGCCGATCAGGTGATCGGCCGGGACGCGATAGTTGTCGAAGTTCAGTTCCGCCGTATCGATTGCTTTATAGCCGAGCTTCTTCAGCTTTCGCCCCACCGTAAAGCCCTCGCGCTTCGGCGCGATGAACAGGCTCATGCCGTTGTAACGCGGCTGCGCATCCGGATTGGTTTTGACCAATAGCGCGAAACACGAACCTTCGGCACCGTTGGTGATCCAGGTCTTGGTGCCGTTGATGACGTAGTGGTCGCCATCGCGCTTCGCCGTCATCCGGATTCCCTGCAGATCCGTCCCGGCATCCGGCTCCGTCAACGCGAGCCCGCCGCGGATCTCGCCGGTAGCGAGCCTGGACAACCATTTGGATTTTTGTTGCGACGTTCCGAATTTCTGAATGGCGAGCGCGAGCATCAGGTGCGAATTGAGGATGCCGGTAATCGACATCCACACCGAGGAGATGCTCATGACGATCTTTGCGTATGTTGCCGCCGACAAACCGAGCCCGCCATAGTCGGGACTGATGACGGCACCGAACAGGCCAAGCTCCTTCATTTGCTCGACGATTGCGTCCGGATAGCGATCCTCGTGGTCATACTCCTTCACGATCGGCCTCAGGTCGCGCTCGACCCAGCGCTCGATCGTATTCAGGATATGCACGTCTTCTTCAGCGTCCGGAGGCATCGCACGTTTCGCCGTCGTCATTATTTGTTTTCCTTAAGTTATACGGACAACTATCGAAGCTTTCCGCGGCTAGAGCAGAAGAAATACGGAGCCGCCCTCAATGGTCGTTCGATATTTTCTGAGACGCATCGGGCGCTCCTGAAACAACTCCGCGCCAGTCGACAGATCGAATTCAAATCCGTGCCACGGGCAGGTCAGCACATGGCCATCGCGCTCGAAGCCGAGCTCGCCGACCGCGGAGGGAGGCCACGTGCCGCCGACGATACCCTTGCACACCGGCGCGCCTTTATGCGGGCAGCGATTCAACACGGCATGCACGTCGCCATTGTCCATGCGAATGATACCGATCTGGCGACCCTCACACTGAACGATGCGGAACTTACCGATCGGGAACTCTTCAACCCTGCCGGCATCGAAGCGCCGCACCGGCT
>JAFEFK010000271.1 GCA_018240625.1 Pseudomonadota bacterium | reverse complement strand
GACTCCTTCCGAACAGCAAGATCCGGATCTATTCGTCCACATTACACGGCGAAGCGCCGATGGCGTCTACATTACAGGTGCCAAGGCACATCAGACTGGATGCCTCAATTCGCATTGGCTCATCGTCCTACCGACGATGAGGCTCGGTCCGAACGACAAGGACTACGCCGTCGTAGGGGCGATTCCTGTCGACGCCGAGGGCCTCACCTATGTCTACGGCCGCCAGTCCTGTGATACGCGAAGCGCGGACGACGGCGACATCGATGCCGGCAATGCCCGCTTTTCCGGTCAGGAAGCGATGATCGTCTTCGAGGACGTTTTCATTCCAAACAAATACGTCTTTATGGATGGCGAAGTCGACTTCGCCTCCACTTTGGTCGAGCGCTTTACCTGCTATCATCGGCGCAGTTACGTCTGTAAAACGGGCGTGGGTGATGCGCTGATCGGCGCCGCAGCTGCGATTGCGGACTATAACGGCGTTGAGCGGGCCTCGCATGTGCGGGATAAGCTCGTTGAGATGACGCATCTGAACGAAACGATCTACGGTACAGGAATTGCCGCCAGCTATCAGGGCAAGGCGACAGCGTCGGGTGCGTACTTGCCGGACGAAATGCTTGCGAATGTGTGCAAGCACCATGTGACCAAAATGCCCTATGAAATTGGCCGCCTCGCTCAGGATCTTGCCGGTGGGCTGATGGTTACCCTGCCCTCGGAGCAGGACCTCCGCGATGCGACGATCGGACCAGTCATCGAGAAATATCTCAAGGGACGACCGGGAATTCGAACGGAGGATCGAATCCGCATCCTGCGATTGATCGAAAACATGACGCTTGGTCGCAACGCGGTCGGTTACCTGACGGAATCTATGCACGGGGCCGGCTCGCCGCAGGCCCAGCGCATTCAGATAGCGCGCAGCATGCAGCTCGAATTCAAGAAAGAGCTTGCGAAAGCCTTGGCCGGCATCAACGGTGTGACGGACGGCCTGACCGAAGACCTTTCCAGCTGCATGGCGCAGGTTTTCGCGCCGGTTTGAGCAATAGGCCTGCTTTGCGGCGACAAAGGCTCGTCCGCCAATAGAACTCATGGGAGTTGAGTTGCCGATGTCGATCAGTATTCGCCCATCCAGTTGGTAAGTTTGCCGATGTTCGCCAATATCGAGCGTCCGATCGATCGTCCTCCCAATCCTTGGCAGATCGGCTCCGATTTTGGTTTAGTCTACGCGTCGAACGGCCTTGTCAGTTGGCTGTTTGCGGTAAGCGCTCCGATCGCGATCATCCTCGCCATCGGTTCCAAAGGCGGACTGTCAAAGAACGAAATTGCGTCGTGGATATTCGGAGTCTTTTTCGTCAACGGTCTGATCACAATCCTGTTGAGCTGGCTTTATCGCCAGCCGTTGGTGCTGCTCTGGACGATTCCAGGCGCAGTGCTGGTTGGACAGTCGCTGAACCATCTGACTTTTCCGCAAGTCGTCGGCGTCTATTATGGCACCGGAGCCCTAATGCTCCTGCTCGGTATGACTGGATGGGTCAAACGTGCCATGCAGATGATCCCCATGCCGATTGTGATGGGCATGGTTGCTGGCGTTTTCCTGAACTTCGGGCTTGATCTTATCCGCT
>JAFEFK010000270.1 GCA_018240625.1 Pseudomonadota bacterium | reverse complement strand
CCGGCGCTCAATTACAACTTCACCGCCGAAGACGAAGCCTTGATCGACAGGCTGGTAGTGACCGGCCATTCCTCGACACCGGGTTACAACGATCCCCAATATCCGATCGAGGGGCGACGTCCGCGAACGGCGTAAACGCGAGTACAGAACAAACCAAGAGGCTCTACGATGGCCAGCACTGTCTTCGACTCCACGTTGTTCCGCGACATGTTCGGCACGGCCGAGATGCGCGAGATTTTTTCGGACGAGGCGCTGGTCGGACGTTACCTCGAAACCGAAGCCGCGCTCGCCCGCGCGCAGGCGCGCATGGGGGTGGTGCCCACCGACGCGGCCGAGGCCATCGATGCGGCGTCGCGCTCCATCACCATCAACTACGACAGACTGCGCCGCGAAACCGAGAACGTGGGGTATCCGATCCTGCCGCTGGTGCATCAGCTCTCCGATGCTGCCGGCGAGGCCGGGCGCTATGTGCATTGGGGTGCGACCACGCAGGACATCATGGACACCGCTAACGTGCTGCAACTGCGCGCTGCGCTCAAAATCGTGGCGCGCGACCTGCGCGAGTTGCGCAGGATCCTCGCAGCGATGGCGCGCAAGTACCGCGACACGCCGATGGCGGGCCGCACCCATCTGCAACAGGCGCTGCCGGTGACGTTTGGCTACAAGGCCGCGGTGTGGCTGTCGTCGATCGACCGCCACATCGAACGCGTCGATCAGGCGCTGCCGCGCATCCTGCTCGGCGAGTTCTCCGGCGCTGCCGGGACGCTGGCATCGATCGGCGCGCGGGGCCTCGAGATGCAAAAATTGTTCTGCGAGGAACTCGGCCTGCATCAACCGCCGATCACCTGGCATGTGGCGCGCGACGGCATCGCGGAGGCCGTGACATTGCTCGGGCTGATCACGGGAACACTGGGCAAGATCGCAAGCGACACCATGATGATGTCGGCGACCGAATTCGGCGAGGTGTCGGAACCGTTCGCGCCCGGACGCGGCGCGTCCTCGACCATGCCGCAGAAGCGCAATCCGATCTCCAGCGAGTTGATGCTCGCCGCGGCCAAGGCCGTGCGCCAGCACGTCGCCGCCATGCTCGACGGCATGATCCACGATTTTGAACGCGCGACCGGTCCCTGGCATCTCGAATGGGTGTCGCTGCCGGAGAGTTTTCTGCTCACCGCCTCGTCGCTGGCGAACGCAAAATTCATGCTGGCCGGGCTCGTCGTGCACGAAAGCCACATGCGCGCGAATCTCGATCTCACCCACGGCTTGATCGTGGCGGAAGCGGTGATGATGGCGGCGGCACCCAAGCTTGGCCGTCAGCATGCCCATGATGTCGTCTACGACGCCTGCCGGACGGCGATCGAGCGCGGCGGAAATCTTGCCGACATCCTTGCCGGTGTTCCGGAGATCGTCGATGCCCTCGGCGGCAAGGATGCCATCCGCCACCACTGCGATCCCGCAAATTATCTCGGGCTGTGCGGTGAGATGGTTGATCGCGTGATCGCCGAAAACCCGTGACCGATTCCCGGATCATCCTGCATCACTACCCGCGTTCGCCGTTCGCGGAGAAAGTGCGTATCGCCTTCGGCCTCAAGAGCGTGCGCTGGCATTCGGTGATCCAGCCGCGCATGGCGCCGAAGCCGACGCTGACCGCATTGACCGGCGGCTACCGGAGAATTCCGGTGATGCAGATCGGCGCGGATATCTTTTGCGACACGCGCTGCATCCTGCGGGAAATCGATCGGCGCTTCCCGGAACCCGCACTCTATCCGGAACACTCCAAAGGAATTGCGGACATGATCGCCGCATGGGCGGACCGTCATCTCTTCGCCAACACATTGGGGCTGGTGTTCGGACTGCACGGCGACCGCTTTCCGCCCGAGTTGCACGCCGACCGCGCACGCTTCACCGCGGGCAAATTCGACGGTTGGGACAGCGCGAAGATGCGCGCGCGGATTCCCGATCTGCGCCGTGAACTCGGCATTCACCTGAGCTGGCTCGAACAGGTGCTCGCGGATGGGCGCGCTTTCCTGCTCGACGGCGAACTATCGCTCGCCGATCTCGCGGTCTATCACCCGCTCTGGTACCTGCGTGGCAATCTGGATGAAGCCTTTCTGAATGACGCGTTGGGGCTGGGTGGCCATCCGCGGCTGCAGGCGTGGCTCGCGCGCATGGACGCGATCGGTCACGGCACGATGCAGGATCTTTCGCCGGAGGATGCGCTCGCCATCGCGCGCGATGCGACCCCATCGACGCCGCGCAACGATGCCGATTCGCCGGGTCCGTGGCTGCCAGGTGCACGCGTGACGGTGACGCCTGATGACTGGGGCTTCGATCCCGTGGAAGGCGAAGTGATGTCGGTGAACGCCGACACGATTGCGCTGAAGCGCAACGATCCCTTCGTGGGAACCGTCGTGGTGCATTTCCCGTTGCATGGATTCAACCTCGCGGCGGCGGACTGAAACTCAAAATCGAGCCGCAGGCGAACCTCGCAAACAGAAATGCCCATGTCCGGGCACGCGGTCATCATCGTCGGCGGAGGTCCGACCGGACTGATGCTGGCGGGCAAGTTGGCATTGGCGGGCACCGACGTCGCCGTTGTTGAACGTCGCGCCGGCGAGGCACTCGCCGGCTCACGTGCGGGCGGACTGCACGGCGCACCATCGAGGTTCTCGAGCAGCGTGGCATTGCCTAATTGCCCTCACCTCTCGCTTGCCATTAGATGCGCTCAGCGAATCGACAGGCCCAGGCGACCCGAAAGGATTGAAGATGAAACCAGCCCTCTATGCCATGACCTACGCCGGCTCGGACGATGTCGGTGGCGGCGCCATCTTCATCGGCAACGGCAAGGTGTCGGGCATCGACGCCGGCAACGTCCGCTATCACGGCACCTACACCGAGCAAGGCGGCCGGCTGAAACTCAGCGCCGTGTTGAGCACCCCGACCGGCGCGACGCTCGTGACCGGCGACGAAATCCCTGCCGGCACGAACCTTCAGCTCACGGCTGACTGGCCCGCCGATTTCAGGGATGGCCAGCATCTTCAGATCACGGTCGCAGGTAAGCCGGTTACGGTGTCGTTCGAGAAGATCGACGATATCTAGGTTGTGCGTCGAGGCACCGCGCGCCGACCTGGATGGTTGGAAGGCTTGGTTTGATAACAAACCGTTAACCGATTGCCGCAATGCTCGAAGCCTTTCGGCCGGGGATCGATGCGGCGATGCTCAAAAACGGCAAATATTCTTCGTGGTTCAAGACGCCGCTCGGCGAAGGAACCGGCGTGGTGACCCTTTGCAACGGCAAGATGTCCGGCGGCGATATCGCGCTTTCATATGAAGGATCGTACGCCGACGACGGCGAGCACCTCACGGCGTCGTTCAGGGCATGGCGTCATACGGAGGGGGTGCCGTCCGTGTTCGGCGTCGACAATTTCGACGTTTCGCTGTCGGGGAAATCTCCGTCCGGCAAGGTCGTTTCCTGCACGGGCTTTGCCAGGCAGGCGCCCGACTTGCGGTTCGATGTCACGCTCGTCCGCATGGACGATTGAACTCGCAAATCGCATCAAAAAAACTGTCGCAGACCGGCCCTTGCGCGAACAACCGAGGGCGACGTGGCGGTGCCCGGCGGCCTTTATGGCGAAGTCAGAAGGTCCTTCAAGCCAATGGTGCGCCACTCAGCATAAAGTTGCGAACTCGTATGTAATTGATATTACGATATAATTTTTCGATAACATTGT
>JAFEFK010000026.1 GCA_018240625.1 Pseudomonadota bacterium | reverse complement strand
GGGAGAAACAGAATGTTTCCGATATCATCGAGGATAGCGGCGTTTTCGGTTGCGGTCGCAATGATCGCTGCCTCGAGCACTGGTGCACTCGCCCAGAAAAAATACGATACCGGCGTCTCCGATACGGAGATCAAGATCGGCAATACCGAAGCCTATAGCGGCCCCGCGTCGGCTTACGGCGTCATCGGCAAGACCGAAGACGCCTATTTCAAGATGATCAACGATCAGGGCGGCATCAACGGCCGAAAGATCAAGTTCATCAGCTACGACGACGCCTACAGCCCGCCGAAGACGGTCGAACAGATCCGCAAGCTGATCGAGAGCGACGAAGTCTTCCTCGTATTCAACGCCCTGGGTACACCGACCCAGACCGCTGTGCAGAAGTATCAAAACGCCAAGAAAGTGCCGCAGCTCTTTCTCGCCACCGGCGCCAGCAAGTGGAACGATCCGAAGAACTTTCCGTGGTCGATGGGCTTTCAGCCGAGCTACCGCGTCGAAGCGCGTATCTTCGCCAAGTACATCATGCAGCATAAGCCGGATGCCAAGGTTGCCGTGTTCTATGCCAATGACGACTTCGGCAAGGATTATGTTGCCGGCCTGAAAGACGTCTTCGGCGCAAACGCCTCGAAGATCATCATCGCCGAGGAAAGCTATGAGAACAGCGAACCGTCGGTCGATTCCCACATCGTCAAACTGAAGGGCACGGGCGCCGACGTATTCGTCAACATCTCGACGCCGAAATTCGCGGCGCAGGCCATCAAGAAAATGGCCGAACTCGAGTGGAAGCCGATGCATCTGATGACCGACGTCTCGATCTCGATCGGTGCGGTCATGAAACCCGCGGGCTTCGAGGCCTCCGAAGGCATTCTGTCGGCGGGCTACCTGAAGGACGCGTCCGATCCGCAATGGAAAGACGATGCCGGAATGAAGAAGTTCATGGCATTCGCCGACAAGTACATGCCCGGCGCCAACATTGCCGACGCCAACCTGGTCTATGGATATGCGGTATCGCAAACCATGGTGCAGGTGCTCAAGCAGTGCGGCGATACGCTGACACGCGAGAATGTGATGAAGCAGGCCGCCAGCCTGAAGGACTTCCAACCGGACACGCTGATTCCCGGCATCAAGATCAATACCGGCCCGAATGACTTCGCGCCCATCGAACAGTCCAAGATGATGCAGTTCAAGGGCGGCAGGTGGGAGCTGTTCGGCGACATCATCAACGCCGAAACCGGAGGCTAGCCTCTTCTGCCGACGTCCGACTAAGTAATAAGTCTCCCGTGACACCGTCACGGGGGACTTGTTCTTGCTGAGCCCTGGTAAAGGGTATTGAATTACTGGCGAAGCCAACGAGCTTCCAACGAAAACAACAACCCGGCACCTTCATTAAGACATCAGGGAGATCGAACATGCCCATGAAGCAGATGCGGCTGGCAACGGTGTCGGCTGCCTTGTTGGTGCTTGCTGCGAGCAGCAGCGGCGCCCTCGCCCAAAAGAAATACGACACCGGCGCGACCGATACCGAGATCAAGATCGGCAACATCATGCCCTACAGCGGGCCTGCGTCCGCCTATGGCGTGATCGGCAAAACCGAGGCGGCCTACTTCAACAAGGTCAATGCCGAGGGCGGCATCAACGGCCGCAAGATCAATTTCATTTCCTATGACGATGCCTACAGCCCGCCAAAGACCGTCGAACAGGCGCGCAAGCTGGTGGAAAGCGACGAGGTGCTGCTGATCTTCAACTCGCTCGGCACGCCGCCAAACTCGGCAATTCACAAGTACATGAATACGAAGAAGGTACCGCAGCTGTTCGTGGCGACCGGCGCGTCGCGCTGGGGCGATCCCGAACATTTCCCGTGGACGATCGGCCTGCAGCCGAGCT
>JAFEFK010000269.1 GCA_018240625.1 Pseudomonadota bacterium | reverse complement strand
GGCCGCCGTCACCGGCGGCCTTTTTGCTTGTCCGGCACAAGCTGGCGGCCATTGGTGCGATGCAAAAGATATTATGCTGCTATGCAAACAAATGAATTGTCCCTGGCATCTGGTATACATAGATTGTCCTCAGATCGAAACGCAGCCGCCTAACGCTGCCATCTGAAAGGGACCTAAATGTCCGACACCACCTCCGCCGCCTTTCACCCCACGTCGTCACTCTTTGCGCGCTTCATGGCGTCAGTGGATCGGCTCCTGCTCGCCTGGCACGAAACCTCCGTTCGCAACGGCGACGTCCCGTATTTTGGTCTGTGAATTCGCAGTGCTTCACAGCGCTGATAGGCAATCTGAAAAGTTCCGGCTGTAACGTCTTTCAGCCTTCCTTCTAGGACTTGCTTCTAGACTTGGCCCCGGCTTCGCCGGGGCCTTTATTTTTGTCTTTGCACAAGCGATTCGAATAGCGCGCGCAGGGTCTGCGGCATTTACGCGCGGACAATAGTTTTCCGGTCTGAAACGCTTGATCAGGTGGCATATCGCATACCAAAATCCCGGCGGTAACGCTCGCGTGAATAGAAGCGTCCCTGGGGAGATATGATGACAAATGCAGTTCATGGCGGGATTGCCGCCTCGCGCGTCAGTGACGGCTATCGCTGGACGCAATTGGCCATCGGCGTTGGTGCGATGGTGATGATCGCCAACTATCAATATGGCTGGACGTTCTTCGTCCCCGACATTCAGAAGAAATTCGGCTGGGATCGCGCGTCAATCCAGTGGGCCTTCACGCTCTTCGTGCTGTTCGAGACATGGCTGGTGCCGATCGAAGGCTGGTTCGTCGACAAATACGGCCCCCGCCTCGTCGTCCTGATCGGCGGCGTCCTCTGCGGCATCGGGTGGGCCATCAACGCTTATGCGACGAGCCTGAGCGGATTTTATTTGGGCATGATCATCGCCGGCATCGGCGCCGGTGCTGTGTATGGAACGTGCGTCGGCAACGCGCTGAAATGGTTTCCCGACAAACGCGGCCTCGCGGCCGGCATCACGGCGGCGGGTTTTGGCGCCGGGTCGGCGCTGACGGTCGCGCCCATTCAGGCCATGATCAAAAGCGATGGCTTCCAGAGTACCTTCCTTCACTTCGGGCTGGGCCAGGGAATCGTCGTGATGATTCTCGCGTTCTTCCTGGTCGCGCCAAAAGCTGGACAGGTGCCGGAGGCGCTGCAAACCGCGACCATCATGCAAAGTCGGCGCAACTACGGACCCTCCGAGGTTATCCGGCATCCGATCTTCTGGCTGATGTATCTGATGTTCGTGATGGTGGGGACTGGCGGACTGCTGGTCACGGCCAACCTGAAGCCGATCGCGGCCGACTGGAAGATCGACGCCCTGCCCGTCACGCTCATGGGGATGACGATGACGACGGTGACATTCGCGGCCACCATCGATCGCGTGCTCAACGGCTTGACCCGGCCGTTCTTCGGCTGGATCTCCGACAAGATCGGACGCGAGAATACGATGTTCATCGCGTTCGGCTTCGAGGGTATCGGCATCTACATGCTGTACTTGTGGGGCCACGATCCGGTGTTGTTCGTCATCCTCTCAGGGCTCGTGTTCTTCGCCTGGGGCGAGATCTACTCGCTCTTCCCGTCGACCTGCACGGATACGTTCGGCGCCAAATTCGCAACCACGAATGCCGGCTTGCTCTACACGGCGAAAGGCACAGCATCGCTACTTGTTCCGATAGGTAACTACATGCAGCAGTCTTCGGGAAGCTGGGACAGGGTGTTCCTGCTGGCGGCGGCGGCAAACATTATTGCATCGCTGCTTGCCCTTATCGTGCTCAAGCCGTGGCGACGTGCGGTGGTTGCAAAGGCAGTCGCTTCGTAACCTTCGCCCGTCTCCTGAAAAGAAGCGTCCGTCGCCAAGCGACGGGCGCTTTTTCTTGGCGCGGATCAAGGCTAACGGCTCGAAGATTCGACCAACCCGCTATTGCTGCAACGCAGCGCGAAATCTTAGCCGAATTCCAGCTTGCAAATTGGAATATAATATACCAGTGTTTCTGAGAGCGCGACGTTAAGTCACAAGTCCGTGGCGATAAGCCACACAAGAAGCGCCAAGGAGGAAGCATGGTTTCTCAATCGCAAACGAGCGCATCCGCTCCATCAAGCAGTTTTCGCTGGATGCAGCTGATCATCGGCCTCATCTGCATGGCGACGATCGCCAACCTGCAATATGGCTGGACCTATTTCGTCGGCCCGATGGCCAAGGCGCACTCCTGGGAGGTTGCCAAGATCCAGGTCGCGTTCAGCATTTTCATTGCTCTCGAAACATGGCTGACGCCGATTGAGGGATGGATTGTTGACTCGCTTGGACCGCGCGGTCCGAAGCTGGCGGTTGCCTTCGGCGCGATTTTTGGTTCGCTTGGCTGGCTCATCAACTCGATGGCGAACTCACTTGAAATGCTCTACGTCGGCGCGGCGCTGTCTGGCGTCGGCGCCGGCGCAATCTATGCAACCTGTGTCGGCAACGCCGTGAAATGGTTTCCGGATCGCCGCGGCCTCGCCGTCGGCTTGACGGCGGCAGGGTTTGGTGCCGGTGCCGCCGTGACCGTCATTCCAATTCAGAAGATGATCGCGTCGTCCGGCTATGCGTCGACGTTTTTCTGGTTCGCGATCGGCCAGGGCTTCATCATCTTCGTCCTCGCCTGGCTGCTGCGTCCGCCTGTCGCCGGCGAAGTGCCGTCGGCCTCGGCCGTGAAGGTGCTGCAATCCAAGACCAGCAGCACGCCCGGACAGATGCTTCGTTCACCCGTGTTTTGGCTGCTCTACATCATGTTCGTTATGGTATCTGCCAGCGGTCTCATGGTGGCGGCACAGATCTCGCTGATCGCAAAGGACTATGGCGTCGCCCAATCGGTGATCCTGTTCGGCGCGACCACCTTGATCGTGTCGGGTGTCATCGACAATCTGGCGAACGGTGGCGCGCGGCCCTTCTTTGGATGGGTGTCCGACCAGATCGGCCGCGAATACACGATGGCGATCGCATTCACCGCGGGCGGCTGCGCATTCTGGCTCCTGAGTACGGCCGGCACGACTCCATGGACCTTCGTGATCTGCGCAGCGCTGATCTTCTTCACCTGGGGTGAAATCTTCAGCCTGTTTCCCTCGACCTGTACCGATATGTTCGGCCCCAAATATGCGACCACCAACACGGCCCTGCTCTATACCGCAAAGGGATTGTCCGCCTTCCTGGTACCGATCGCTAATATCCTGAAGACGCACACGGGTAGCTGGCACATGGTTTTCGTGGTGGCAGCGATCATGAACTTTGTCGTGGTGCTGATGGCGTTGTTTGTGGTGCGCCCGATGCGGTTATCGATCAGCGCATCCGAGAACAAAGGCTCGGTGGTACAACCCGCCGAATAAGCCATAGTTCGGCTTCCAAATTGAAGGGGCGCATGTACATGCGCCCTTTTCTTTTTTTTACCCGTCTTTCGCTCCTTCGTCTGACTGACTGTCGCCAATCAACGTCAGTACTCATGCTCCATTCGATCAAATTTGTTCGATAGGCTCCAAAATCGCGCGTTGACAATTGGTATAATGTATACCAGAATTGCGAGTACTCTGAGCTTGACCCCATACGGCCACTGAGGAGGTTGCGATGAAAGTCGAAGACATCCTGCGCAAGAAAACCACCCGTATCGCGACGGTTCGAATGAACGAAACGGTTGCGATCGCCGCCCAGTTGATGCGCGCGGGCGATATCAGTGCACTGGTGGTGAAGGATGTGGTGCGGACAGAGGGCAATACCGCGGTCGGCATGTTCACTGAACGCGATGTCGTTCGCGCAATCGCCGAACATGGAGCCGCCGGCGTCAACATCAAGGTATCGAGTCTGATTTCGGTGCAAAAACTGATTTCATGCGTGTCCACCGACACCCTCGAACATGTTCGCCATCTGATGAACACGCATCACATCCGGCACATACCCGTCATCGACAATCATACCCTGATCGGCGTGATCAGCATCCGGGACATCAGCAGGGCTTTTGATGAAAGCGGTGCGGTCGCTCCCGAATCCATGCACGCCTGATCGTCAACATTGCTCGCTGACGTGCCACATGAGCGCAGCACATCTCCTGCCATGATTTTGCATGATCCGCTGCCGGGGATGCAGCCCTCGGCAGATGGACATTTGCGACTGCCAGCGGCATCCTGCCCCTAGCGACGGAGCGGGAGCGCCATACGCCCTCCGCGAAGCATTTCAAAGGGCGGAAAATGATCAAGACGCGATTTACCGAACTGGTGGGTGTTGAGCATCCGATCGTCCAGGGCGGCATGCAGTGGGTCGGACGCGCGGAGCTGGTTGCCGGTGTCGCCAACGCAGGCGCGCTGGGACTGATCACCGCGCTGACCCAACCAACGCCGGATGATCTCACCAAGGAGATCGCGCGCTGCCGCAGCCTGACCGACAAGCCCTTTGGCGTTAATCTGACGATCCTGCCGTCTATCAAGCCGCCGCCTTATGCCGAGTACCGTCAGGCAATCATCGAGGCCGGCATCAAGATCGTCGAGACCGCCGGCAACAAGCCGCAGGAACACGTCGACGAATTCAAGAAGCATGGTATCGTCGTCATCCACAAATGCACCAGCGTGCGTCACGCCTTGTCTGCAGAACGCATGGGCGTCGATGCGATCTCGATCGACGGCTTTGAATGTGCCGGCCATCCCGGCGAAGACGATACCCCCGGCCTCATCCTGATTCCGGCGGCCGCCGACAAGGTGAAAATTCCGATGATCGCCTCTGGCGGTTTTGGCGATGGGCGCGGGCTCGTCGCAGCTCTGGCGCTCGGCGCCGAGGGCATCAACATGGGCACGCGCTTCATGTGCACAAAAGAAAGCCCGATCCATCAACTGATCAAGGAGCGCATCGTCGCCAACGACGAACGCGAGACCGAACTGATCTTCCGCACCATGCGCAACACCTCGCGCGTCGCCAGAAATGCGGTCAGCAAGCAGGTCGTCGCGATGGAGAAGGAAGGGGCCGCTTTCGAGCAGGTCCGCGAACTCGTCGCGGGCGCACGCGGCAAGATGGTCTACGCGACCGGCGATGCCGACGAAGGCATCTGGTCGGCGGGGCAGGTGCAGGGATTGATCCACGATATCCCGACCTGCGCCGAGCTGGTGTCGCGGATCATTAGGGACGCTGAAGCCATCATGGCCACACGTTTCGGCGGCATGATGAGCGCCAACCGGCGTGAAGCCGCGGAATAGGCAAACGCGCCGCTTCAAGGAAAAAAGGATAACGATCCGATGAGGGCTTATGTCTATGGCGCTGGCGGCGCTGAAATCACCGACGTTGCAAAACCCACAGCAAAAGGCGCGCAAGTGCTGGTGCGGGTTCGCGCCTGCGGACTCAATCGCGCGGACCTCGGCATGACCAAGGGTCACGTGCACGGCGCGGCCGGCGGCGTTGGCACCGTGCTTGGCATGGAATGGGCAGGCGAGATCGCCGAGGTGGGCCCCGATGCTAAGGGCGTCAAGGTCGGCGATCGCGTGATGGGATCGGGCGCAGCCGCATTCGCCGAATACACTCTCGCCGATCACGGCCGGCTGTTTCACATCCCCTCCGCCAGCAATATGGGCTTCGAGGAAGCGGCCACCCTGCCCGTCGCGCTCGCGACCATGCACAACGCCGTCGTCACCAATGGCGCATTGCAAGCCGGACAGTCGGTCCTGATCCAGGGCGCGAGCTCCGGCGTCGGATTGATGGCGATGCAGATCGCGAAACTCAAGGGCGCGAAAACCGTCATCGGATCATCGACCGACCCGATGCGCCGCGGTCGTCTCAAGGAATTCGGTGCGGACCTCGCCATCGACTCCAGCGATCCCGGCTGGGTCGATCAAGTCCTGAAAGCAACTGGCGGAGAAGGTGTCGACCTGATCGTCGATCAGGTCTCGGGGAAAGTCGCCAATCAAAATCTAGCCGCGACCAAGATCAAGGGCCGCATCGTCAACGTCGGCAGGCTCGGCGGCAGCCATGGGGACTTCAACTTCGACCTTCATGCCGCGCGCCGCATCAATTATATCGGCGTCACTTTCCGCACCCGCTCGATCGAGGAAATCCGCGACATTTTTTCCGCGGTACAAAGCGACATCTGGTCGGCGGTAGAATCCCGCAAACTGAAATTGCCGATCGACAAGGTGCTGCCGTTCGACGACATCGCCAAAGCATTCGAGCACATGGAAGCCAACAAGCACCTCGGCAAGATCGTCGTAACGCTGTAGACCCGTCGCACCTTGAAATAGGAATAATTCGCAATATCAAGTTGCGAATGAATGGCGGTCGCGGAAACGAGCGTGGCTTTTATCTTCGGTGACGGACTGCTAAACCCCGCGAATGTCCCGCCCCACCTCCACCTCCACCTCCAAAACGAGAGTCGCAGCCGTCTCGATGATTGCCAGCGCCAGCATGGCTGCGATCAAATTCGCCGTTGGCGTTGCGATCGGAAGTCTCGCGCTGATTTCCGAGGCGCTGCACAGTTCGGTCGATCTCGTCGCCACGGTTGTCACCTGGATCGTGGTGCGGATCTCCGATCGGCCTGCAGACGATGAACATCATTATGGTCACGGCAAGATCGAAAGCCTTTCAGCGCTTGGCGTCATTGCGATGCTCTATGTGCTCGCAGGCGGGATCGTAGTGCAGGCCTATGTCCACTTACGCGAGGGCGCGGCTCCGCCTACTCTTTCGGCGATTCCGTTCGTCGTGCTG